>CAZLJG010000259.1:0-4791 GCA_964559545.1 uncultured Solibacteraceae bacterium
GCCCGGCAAAGACATTTTCCTGCGCGAAGCGACCGCCACGCTCGACCTCACCGTCGAGGCCACCGACGATCTGGGCCTCCGCACACTGCAACTCGCATACACGAAGGTGGCGGGCGTTGGGGAGTCGTTCACGTTCACAGAAGGGGAAGTGCCGCTGACGCTGACCCGGACCAACGGGCGCCAGTGGCGCGGCACCGGCACTCTGTCCCTCCCGGCGCTGAAGCTCGACGTGGGCGACATGATCGTCTATCGCGCTGTGGCGGCCGACCATCGTCCCGGCAGCACGCCCGTCGAATCAGACGCCTTCATCGTCGAGATCGTGTCCGACAGCGAAGCGATGGCTGAAGGGTTCTCGATTGACGACACGCAGGACAAATACGCGCTCAGTCAGCAGATGGTGATCCTCAAAACGGAGCGCCTGATCGCCAAGGCTGCTTCGCGGCCCGCGCCTTCAGCGGAGGCGATTCTGGAAGAGTCCCTGATGATCTCCGCGGAGCAACGGTCCGTGCGTGCCGAGCTCGTGTTCATGACGGGTGGACACTTCGAGGATGAATTCGTCGAAGCGGCCCACGAACATGAAATCTCGGACGGTCGCCTCGACAATTCAGGCCGGGCCGACCTCGGACGCGCCATTCGCGACATGAGCCGCGCGGCCGCCGAACTCACCGATGGAAACCTGAAGCCGGCTCTTGAAGCGGAAAAGGCGGCGCTCGCGGCGATGCAGCGCGCGTTGTCGCGCCGCCGATTCATTCTGCGCACGTTGACTCAGCGCGAATCGATCGATGACGGCCGGCGCCTGACCGGCACGATGTCCGACCTGGCCCGATCACGCCGCGCCGTGGCGGACCCGACGATGCCTCCGCATGTCATCGCGTTGCGGAATGGGCTGGCCGCGTTGGGTGGCCTCGCGTCCAGGCCGACGCTGACGCAGTCCGATGTGGCGACGATCGGGACCGTGACCGAGTCGCTGCTCAAGGTCGCTGCGGGCGACCGCGCCGTCGTGGACATTGTCGCCGTGTTGTCGAAGGCGAATGAAGCCATCACCAGCGGCCGGCAACGTGACGGACGCGCTGCGCTCAGTGACGCGGCCGCTCGCATCACCTCCATCCTGCGTCTCGCCGCTCCAGCCGCATCGGTGGGAACGGATGCCGAGACGCGACGACTGAAAGGCGCGCTCTCCGACGCGCAGCGACGAGGAGGCGGCCGATGATGCTCGAGCGCGTGTGCCGGGTGGCGGCCATCGTGATCGCCATCGTGGCCGTGATTGATCCCGTGTGGGTGGTGGCTCGTCCTGCGCCGCCGCGCGTGGTGGTGCAGCGGGGGGCAGGGGCGACCCCCGCAGATGTCGCGCGCGTGACAGACGCCCTGGCACCGGATGTCACCATCGATGCGGAAGCGTCTCCGGCCACAGTCGCGCGCGTGGTGATTGGCCGGCACGTGCCGGAGGATGTGCGTGACGGTCTCACGTTTGTCGTGATCCCCGAGCCCTCGGCGAATGCTCCGGAGATTCGTAGCCTCCGACTCGGCGACAAGGTGCCGCTTGAGGCACTGAGCCGTGTGACGGTAGACGCTGTCTTGCCAGCAGGTGCGACGTCCAGTGCTGCGAAGGTGCACTTCACGTTGGCAGCCGACGACGTCCCGGTCGACTCCCAGGCCGTTGACATCGCGGCAGGCGCGACAACTGCGACGGCCGATCTGATGTTTGTGCCGTCACGCGAGGGGCTTGCGCGGATTCGAGTCTCTGCGCGCATCGGCGACGGACCGGAGACAGTTGCGGATGCGGCGACCGAGGTCGTTCGGTCCACTCGACGCGTCCTTTCCTATGAAGCGCGTCCGTCCTGGGCGGCGACGTTTGTGCGACGCGCGCTTGAGGAGGACCCGCGCTTCGAGGTGGTGGTCCGGTCGCTGACGTCGCGCGGTGTCGCGGCAGACGCGGGGGCGCCTCCAGCCACGCTCGATCGCGCCGAAGAGTTGTCCGGGTTTGATGTCGTGCTGGTGTCGTCTCCGGACGCTCTCGGCGACCGTGCTGCTCAGGCGCTCGAGACGTACCTCCGCGATCGAGAGGGTGCCGTCGTGTTGCTGCCTGAGGCGACGGGCGCACCGCTGCTGTCGCGTCTGACTGGTGTCGCGTCCTGGACCGACGAACGCCGGCCTGAACTCGAACGCATCGAATCACCAGCGGGTGTCTGGACCGCGAGCGAATTTGTGTGGCCTGCCGGATGGCCGGCAGGCGCGGAGGCGTTGACGAGTTGCCTGTCGCCAATGGGCGCGGCACGACGATGTGCGGTGTGGCGGACACCGGTTGGTGGTGGGCGAGTGGTCGTGAGCAGCGCGATTGACGGCTGGCGGACGCGCACGGCGGACAGTTCCGCATTCGCGGCGTTCTGGCGGTCACTGATCGGCGATGAAGCGGCGGCGACGCCACGACCAGTCGAGGTGGTGCTCCGTGATCGCCTGGTGGCGCCGGGCGCACTCGTGTCGGCCGCGGTGCAGGTGCTGGCAGCGAGTGAAGCGCCACAGGCCGAATGGCAGAGCACGGAGGGCGCGGTGACGCCCGTGCGCCTCTGGCCCGATGGACCACGCCGGTATCGCGCCCAATTCCGCGCGCCAGCCGTGCCGGGCCGGTACAGACTTGTTGTCGCCGGTGGTTCCAGCGAATTCCTTGTGGGTGATCCCGGCAGCGTGCAGCGCGCCCTGTCCGGCGATCACGCATTGCTCACCGCCTTCGCGACGTCGCAAGGTGGCGACGTGATTCCGATGGCGGATGTCGGCACAGTGGCGTCCCGGATCACCGCTGCGGTGTCGGCGACTTCAGCCGCGACGCCCACACATCCCATGCGGTCGCCCTGGTGGATAGTGCCGTTCGCCGGACTGCTCTCCGTCGAGTGGTGGTCCCGCCGTCGCCGTGGCGCGCGGTAGCTACGACCTGCGAGCGACGATCGTTTCAGTGCGAGTTCGGCTTGACACGATGCGCCGTGGCTTCTAACCTTCGGGCACCATGCACTCACGCGAGCAAGTCAAGGCCATCACCGACAAGATCTTCAACATGGCCACCGCCGATGCGGTAGAGGTCAACTTCAATTCGTCCGAGCGGTCGGGCACCCGGTTTGCGAACTCGTCGATCTCGGCGAATCTGGTCCAGTTTGATCAGTCGCTGACGGTGACGACGTACTTCGGATCGAAGTCGGCGAGCCAGGCGACGCGCGACTTCTCAGATGCGTCACTGAAGCAGCTGGTGGCGGAGACGGAAGCCGCGGCGAAGGCCGGTCCCGACCGGCCGAACGTGCCGAACCTGCTCGGACCGCAGAACTACATTCCGGTCGATGCCGCATTGCCCGCGATGAAGGCGTTCGGGCCGGCCGAGCGCGCCCGGATGGTGCGCACCAGCATCGACATCAGCAAGAAGCTGGGCACGGTCGGGTCCGGGTACATCCCGAAGATGCACCAGGCCACCTGCCAGGCCAACTCGAAGGGCCTGTTCGCGTTTTACGAGGTGGCCGAAGCGAGCTTCATCCTGACGTGCCGCATGCCCGACGGCAGCGGCTCCGGGTGGGCCGGCACGACGGGCATCAAGGATCTCAGCATGATCGACCCGGTGGAAATCACCGAGGTCGCGTCGAAGAAGGCGCTCGACAGCCGGAATGCCCGCGCGCTCGAGCCCGGCCGGTACACGGTTATCCTCGAGCCCCGCGCGAACGCCCGGTTCCTGTCACTGATGACCGGGATCTTCGGCGGTGGCGGTGGCGCGTTCATGCAGGGCAAAAAGCCGGGCGACAAGATCTTCAGTGACCTGGTGACGCTCAAGAGCGACATCGGCAACCCCATCCTGCGCCAGTCCACCATCCTCGGCAACAACACACCGGCCGCGCCGGTGACCTGGCTTGAAAAGGGTGTGCTTCGCAGCCTGTCTGGTGGGCCCAACAGCACGAACCCCGGGGCGGGGATCAACCAGAGTCTGGTGATGGAAGGCTCCGACCTCTCCACGGCCGACATGATCAAGCAGACCAAGCGTGGTCTCCTGGTGACGTTCTTCTGGTACATCCGCGGCGTGGACAACGACACGTTGCTCAACACCGGGATGACGCGTGACGGCTTGTTCCTCATCGAGAACGGCCAGATCACGATGCCGGTGCAGAACTTCCGCTGGAACATGTCGCCGCTGGTCGGCTACAACAACATCTCGCTCGTCGGAAAACCGGTGCCGATGCACATGGGGGAGTCGTACGACGGAGGCAACTCCGCGCTGATTCCGCCGGTGCGCATGGAAGACTTTTACATGACGTCGGTGTCGCCGGCTGTTTAGTTCTCACAGGAAACGAACATGAACTTCACTCGCAGAAACTTCATCAAGACGGTCGGCGCTTCGGGCGTCGTGCTCGCCTCCCACGACATCATTGCGGACCTGCTGGCGCAGACGCCGGCCGGCAACCCGCTGCAGTCGAAATTCAAGGGACTCGCGGACCAGGTGCTCGCGCAGGCCAAAGCGGCCGGCTGCACCTACGCCGACATCCGGTTCACACGCTCCGCGTCCATGAACATCAATGCCAACGGCAATAGCGGCCGCGGAGGCCAGGTGGCGGGTGCCTTTGGTGGACGTGGTGGCGGGGGCGGCGGTCGCGGCGGTGGTGGTGGCCGTGGCGGTGGTGGCGGCTTCGGTGGACCGCAGGGTTTCGCCGCATTCGGCACCGGCGCCGGCACGCAGGGACCCGCCGGCTTCGGCGTCCGTGTCATTCACAGCGGTGTGTGGGGATTCTCGTCGAGCCCGATCGTGACCGAAGACGAAATTCGCCG
>CAZLJG010000260.1:0-4765 GCA_964559545.1 uncultured Solibacteraceae bacterium
GCCCGTGCGCGGTTCAGGTCCGGCTGCCCCATGATGTTCGCGAGTTGTTCCCATGCGGCATCGAGGGCCGCCTTCGCCTCATCACGATGTGCACGCGCCTCCGCCAGCGCGGCTTCGGAGTCGAGCACATCCGCGCGGTCCACCAGGCCCACGTTGAAGAGCTTGCCGGCAATGTCCACGCCTTCCGCGGCCAACGTCGCCAGCGATTCCTGATTCTCCAGCTGCCGGGCGGCAATCGCGACCGCCAACCACCGCGACCGCGCGTCCGCCACCACGGAACGTCGCACGGACTCAAGTGCGGCCTCACGCGACGCGACCAGCGCGGCGCCTGCGGCCCGAGCGGCGCCGAGCCGTCCACCCAGTGCAATCGGCACCTCGACGAACACGCCGTGTTTTCCCGCAGGGGATCCGTTGCCAGTGCCGAGATCATCAGCGAGGTACCCGATCAGCGGATTCCGCGGCGCGCCGGCTTGTTGCGCAAGTCCACGCGCCTCATCCACCCGAGCCGCGGCCTCACGAATGGCCGGATGGCGTTCCACCGCCACCCGCACGGCCTGGTCCATGGTGAGCGGCGCCTGCGCAAACGCACTTCCTGCACCCAGCACCAGCGCACCGAGCACAGCACTCAGCACCCGAGCACGTAGCATCCAGCACGGCCTCATCGCGCACCTTCCGCGCGAAGCTTCTGGATGTGATCGAACATCTCCGGTTCGAGTACACGCACCAGCGTCATCATGCCCATCATGGCGGCCGTCCATGTCGGCGGCAGTCCATGGACCTCGGGCTTGCCGGCCACGAGGTCGTCCATCACCATCCACATGTCCTGCGGATACCCCTTGACCTTGTACGCCTCGGCCGCGCCGCCGTGCTGATGGCCCATCGCGGTGTCGGCTGCACCGGTTGGTCCGACCATCGACACCATCTGATTCATCATGTGATGCGGCAGGTGACAGTGGAGCATCCAGTCGCCGGGATTGTTCGCGACAAACTCGATGTCCCGCGCCTGAGCCACGCCCGCGATGATCGTGTTCTCGGGCACCACCACAGGCCCGCGCACGCGGCCCGCTTCGGTGCCGGTCAGAAAGAAGTGGTGGCCGTGCAGGTGCACTGGGTGGTGGTCCATGCTCAGGTTCACGATCCGGATGCGCACGCGTTCACCGCGCTTCACGCAAATTGGTGTCGTCGCCGGACCGGCCTTGCCGTTGATGGTCAGCCAGTTGAACTCCATCGCCAGCGTGTTCGGTACGGTGTTGTTCGGTTTGATGTCCCATCCCTGGAAGATGAGCCCGAAGTCGCGATCCACGCGCGGCTCGTGCGCCTTCTTCGGGTGGACGATGAAGAACCCGATGCTGCCCAGCATCTCCTGCATCGGCATGTGGGAGTGGTAGAAGAACGTGCCGTTCTGGTTCAGCGTGAATTCGTATGTGTGCGAACCGTGCGGCGGAATCGGCGGCTGCGAGATGCCGGGCACGCCATCCATCCCGATGGGAATCTCGAGTCCGTGCCAGTGCGGCGCGAACAACTCCGGCAAATGGTTTTCGACAATGATCCGGACACGATCGCCTTCGTTGGCTTCAATCGTCGGACCCGGCATGCTGCCGTTGAAGCCCCAGACGTCAACCTTCCGGCCCGGCAGGAACTCGGTGGTTACCGGTTCGGCCTTCAGCCGAAAGACCTTCACCTGGCCGTCCATCTCAAACGGCAGATGCGGCACATCCGGCGTGACGACGGGCACAACGCCGGCGATGCCGGTTGGTGGTGGATCAGGCAGCACCGCGGGCTTTGTCGCGGGCGCCAATGGGTGAATGTGCTGCTGGGCGGCAGCGCGACTGACAGTCGCTGCACCGGCCAGACCGGCGAGGCCGGCAAGAAAACTTCTGCGGTTTCTGTTCATGACCATTCCTGTGTTTTCGGAGCCCAGGGGCTTCAGCCCCTGGGGCAACACAAGGGCTAACGCCCTTGTGCTCCATCTGTGTAACGCGAACCATGACGAACCCTTACGTACGGAGCCCAGGGGCTTTGGCCCCTGGGATCACACAAGGGCTAAAGCCCTTGTGCTCCGAGGCACAGTCCTTGTGCTCCAGAAGCGCGGGGCGAATCAGATGCGAAGAGGAACGGGGGCGGATCGAGGAGGGTCGGGCGGGCCGGTGTCGCTGACGACCACGCGCGAGCGTGCCGGCACCACCGGGTCGATCACCGCGGCGACGTGCGTGACGATTGTCGCGTGGAAGTCGGGACCACTGAACGCCGAGCGGACACGGCCCGGGATGGCGAGGAGGGGATCACACTCGGGACCGGGCACGTGCATGCGGCCATCGGCATCGGAGGCCTGCGGCACCATCGGCGCCGCAGGGGACGCATGGTGTGCGTGATGGTCGTGATGGGCGTGCGCGTCAGCATCGGTCTGCGCCGCCACCGGCGCATGCGCGGCGGCGTGGCTGGGTGAGCCGCACACGACCTCGCACACGGCGGCCCCAACGGGACTCACCATGAGCGCGAGCACGAGCACGAATGGGCGCAGCCGGAACACAACGGCAGTATACCCGCTACGCCCCCCGGAGCACCCGGCGCAGTCCGCGGTGGACGGTGAGGCCTTCCGAGGCGCTGTACTCGATGTACCCGAGGCTGCGGAACTTGGTCATGAAGAAGTTGATCCGTGATCGCGTGGTGCCGACCATTTGTGCCAGGTGTTCCTGGTTGACGCCTTCGACCACCCGTTCCGTGGTGCTGTGTTCACCGAAGTGTGAGAGCAGCAGCAGCATGCGCGCCAGGCGCTTCTCACTCGAGTTAAAAATCTGATCAACGAGGTCGGCTTCACTGCGCACGATACGCGCGAGCAGGAAGGGAATGAACTCGTGGGCCACTCCGGCTTCCGCGTAGAGCAGCCGGGTCATGTCAGGCTTCACGACTTTCGCCAGCGTGCTCTTGCCAACAGAGGTCGCCGATCCCGTCCGCACCGCCTGAGAAGCCAGGCAGCCCTCTCCAAAGAAGTCGCCGGGGCCAAGAGTGGCGACGATCGCCTCCTTGCCTTCCGCGGAGGTGACCGTGAGTTTCACCTTGCCCTGCAGCAGGAAGTAGACGGCATCCGCCGGGGCTCCCTGCATGTAGATGGGCTGTCGGTTCCGGCGTTCCACGACCGTCTGATCCGCAGCAATGCCCCGGAGGAGCGCGGCCCACCCGTCCGTCAACAGCGGCGCCACGTCAGACGACCGGCTGGAGGGCCAGCCCCACGAGGACGCGCTCGGTGTCCGACAGGTCGCCGATGATTTGCCGCACGGGCTCCGGCAGGTCAACCACCAACGCCGGCACGGCCACAATCTGGGCGCCACGAGCCAGGTGCGGATGTTCGAGGAGGTCGATCACCTCGATGTGATACCGGCCTTCGAGATGCTGCTCACAAATGGTGGTGAGATTGGACAATGCCCGCACCGACTTGGCCGTCCGGCCTGCCACGTACAATTTGAGCTTCCAGACCTTCGGCGTCGGTGTGAGCCTGCGCCGGCGACCGGCGGGAGCTTTTCCTGTCTTTCGAGCGGCAGACACTCAGCGCTTCCGCCGCGCGGGGGGCTGGGTGGCGGCGGTCATGCGGTCCTCAAACGTCTGTCGGCTCCGCTCCACAAGGTGGATGCCCTCATTCGTCATCAGGAACTCGCGAATCTGATTGGAGTGATCCATGCCCCGCGACTTGAGGATGTACAGATCGCGGTTCCGCGTGCCGTTCGCCTCGGTGGTTCTGAGCACCACCCAGGTATCCATCAACGACGAGACGTCAGCGACGCTGGCTTCCAAAGGACCGCCGGCCGCCGTCAAGCTGGTGAACACGGCACTGATTTCCTCCGACTTGAGCATGTCGATCAGGCGCGTCAGCATCGACCGCACCTCACGCAGACTGCTCACCATGAGCAGGTTGGTGATGGGATCCACCACCACCACCGTCGGCTTGAATTTCGACACGTACCGGTGTGTGACAAGCAGCACTTCTTCAATGCCGCCGTACGTCGGACGCGCCGCGCGGAACTGCAGCAACCCCTTCTCGACCCATGGCGCCAGGTCGATGCCGATGGACCGCATGTTGCGAATCACTTGCTGCGGCGACTCTTCAAACGCGAAGAACAGGCATCGCTCGCCGCGCCGGCACGCCGCATCCACAAAGTGCGCCGCCACACTGGTCTTGCCGGTGCCCGACGTGCCTGACAGCAGGATGCTGCTCCCGCGGAACAACCCCTTGCCTCCCATCATGTCGTCCACACCCGCGACACCGGTCGAGATACGGGCGGTCGGAGCCTTGTGGTCGAGATCCAACGACAGGATCGGCAACATCACCGACATGCCAAGCGCGTCAATCAGGAATGGATATTCGTTGGGCCCATGGCTGGATCCGCGGTACTTGACCACGCGGAGGCGTCGCGTTGAGACCTCTTCATGAATGCGATGGTCGAGCACGATGACGCAGTCGGAGACGAACTCCTCGATGCCATGCCGCGTCAACTTTCCCGGGCCGTCGCGCTCGGCCGTAATCACCGTCGTGAGTTTCTTCGACTTCAGCCAGAGGAACAGACGACGGATTTCGGCGCGGAGGATGGCGGGGTTCGGAAGTTCGCCAAAGAGTGCTTCGATCGTATCGAGCACGATGCGCTTGGCACCGAGCGCGAGCCGGATCGCCATCTCCCGGGCCCGGTCACGGGCGCGCGCGAGAAAGAGGTTCGCGACATTCACGCAGGCGAGGAGCAGCAACAGGGCGACGACGATCATGACCGCCATCGAG
>CAZLJG010000261.1:0-4725 GCA_964559545.1 uncultured Solibacteraceae bacterium
TGGGCCTGGGGGGCGGCATCTTTCTGGTGCCGATCCTCAACATCGCGCTCGGTTTGCCGATCGAGAACGCGATGGCCATCAGTCTGGTCACGGTAATTGCGACCTCGAACTTTGTGTCGCTGTCGACCGCCGGACGCAAGTGGGCCAATCCGCGACTGGCGATGGTGCTGCAGGTGCCAGCCGCGATCGGCGCATTGGCAGGCCTCGAGATTCTGGCGCTCATCGAGCCCAGAATGCGCGAACAGATCTTTGGCGGCACTGCACTACTCGTCGCGGCCGTCATGATCGCGCGTCTGGATCATCGCAACGTGCTGCACGGCGCCGCCGGCGATGTCGGCGCATTGGGTGGGCGCATCGAGGATCCGGACACCGGTCAGGAGGTGGCGTACCGCGTGAAGCGCCTGCCATTCGGACTCGGCGTCGCCTTCTTCGCCGGCATCATTTCGTCCCTCGCCGGCGTGGGTGGCGGCATTCTCGTGGTGCCGGCCCTCAACTCCTGGTGCGGCGTCCCGATGCGTGTCGCCGCCGCCACCAGTGCCGTGATCCTCGGCATCACCGCATTGCCTGGCGTCGTCGGCTACTACTCGCTCGGATACCTGACGATGCCGTTGCTGGCGGCGGGTGCGGTGCTCGGCGTGCTCGCGGGGTCCCGTGCTGGATTCTGGATCACCACGCGCGTCAAAGTGCGCTCACTGAAGATCCTGATGGCGGTGATCCTCGCCGGCGTCGCCGTGGAGTACCTCTACTTCAAATGACCACTGTCTCCACCGCCGCTCGACTTCGTTCCGGCCTCCGCATCCTGCTCGCGGCCACGTCCGCGTGCCTCGGCCTTGGCCTGGTCATGTCGTTCCTGGTCACCGGCCCGGTTGTGCAGGTGGCGACATCAATGGTTTGGACAGGATTGGGGCTGCTCGTCATGGTCCCCGTCCTGAATGTGGTGTCGGTGTTCGTGGAGGAATGGTCCGCGGGCCGGCGGGCATTCGCGTGGGCCGCAGCAGGAGTCATCCTGCTGCTAGTCGCGACGACGATCTATAAAATGCGATGACACAAGGAGCCCAGGGGCTTCAGCCCCTGGAACGTCGCAAGGGCTAAAGCCCTTGCGCTCCATTTATCACGTCTCGTCGTCGGCGAACTCTTCGGGGCTCGATGGAATCGAGCCCGCGTGCGCGGCGGCTTCGCGAAGGCGTTCGTCGGCGGCGCCGCGCATGCGATCGAGCAGCGACGAAATGCGCTCGGTCTGTCGCGCAATCGACTCGATTTCGGCGGCAGCGCCCGGATGCAGCTTCTGCAAAATGCCGCACTGCCCGGCGATCACCTGCAAGCCGCTGTTGATGTCCGTCGCGATCGACAACGTCATCTCCGCTGTCGCCTCCATCGTCTTGAACCGATCCAGCGCGAGGTACTGGTGCTGCACGATGTGTGCAAACGCCAGAACTTCGGCGAGCGGTTGCAGGAGGTCGCGATGGGCGGTGGTGAAGGCCGCTGTGCGCTTGGAGATCACGGTGAGCGCGCCGATCGCGCGGTTACGCGAGATGAGCGGCAAGATCAGCAGCGAGTGGAAGCCCTGTGACGCGAGGACGCTGGCGTCGTGGAAGTCGGACGCGAATGCCTTGGTGTCTTCGATCAGCACCGGGTCACACGTCCGAATGACCTGACCAAAGATGCTGCGCTCCAGACCAAACTGCTGTTCCGCACGCGGGCGACGACGACGCTCGGGTTCGCTGACGCGTGAGCTGTAGACCTGCAGCGACTGGCCGTCGTCTTTGACGAGGGCGAGGCCGAGGCGGTCACAGGGGATGAGCGAGCCGATGCGGCGGGCCAGTGCCTGAAAGGCGAGTCCGACGTCCTTCGACTGCCCCGCCGTGGTCAACATCTCGTTGAGGGTGGCGAGTTGATCCACCTCGGAGAGCGTGGCCTCATGCTGGACCTGACGGGCTTGAAGTTCGGACTGGAGACGCGCGATCGAGCGGGCGGCCACCATCGCCAGCGTCATGATGGCGGCCCAGGCGACGAGCAGATGAAGGGCCGTGGCCTGTCCCTGTGTGAGCCACCCGCGTCCGGCACCCGCCCAGACCAGGACCTGGACCGCCGCGGTGGCGATGACAGTGACTTGGAGTGTGCGAGCCTGGGTCATTCGTGGTTGAGTTTGTACGCGTCTGCGACGGGACGCAACGGTCGATCGAACCATGCCGGCCGCCGGGTGCCGTCGGGGCCAGGCGCGGGCCGGGTTCTGGCCATCCACTCCTTGTAGAGCTCGTGGGACCTGTTGGTGTCCACCATGATGTCGCCGTAATTGTCGTCCGGTCCGGCTTTCTCGAGGCGCACCTTCTGATGCCAGCAGTGCATGCCGCTGACCGGGTCGGGCTGGACGGGGAACGTCAGGTTCTGGTGCACGCCAACCTCGGTCCACCAGACGCGGCTGCTGTCCGGGTCCTTGCTTGAGAAGGGCTGGGTGCCATGGACCTGTCGCATCTCGACCTTGCCGTCGGCCGACCGGGCAATGCGCACGAGTGCGGTCGCATTACGGGCGCCGCCCTTCTCCTCATCAAGCCGCCAGCGCCCGAGGTGGTGAGACATGCCGACTACCCCTGGCGTGATGCCTTCGGTCACCCATGCGCGAGTGACGAAGAAGCCGATGCCGGTATGGACCTTCACGAGATCGCCGGTGGCGATGCCGAGTCGCGCGGCGTCACCGGTCGCCATCCAGAGCGGGTTGCTGTGTGAAATCTCGTACAGCCACTTCACAGGTGACCGCGTGTGAATGAGCGTCGGCAGCCGGAAGTTCGGCAGCAGATCGAATTCGTTTTCGGAGCGATTCAGGTCGCGCCAGTAGACGTGGCCGGGCACATACCGGGGAATGGCGTGTTCGGGCCAGCCCCAGTCAGCGAGTGTTGACGAATAAAACTCAAGCTTCTTCGACGGTGTCGTGAAGCCGGAGGTCTCGTAGGCCTTGCTGTAGGCGTTGTCGTCCACCTTGAACACGCCGTATTTCCGCATGTACTGCAGCGGCGTGAGCTCTTCCTTCGCGGCAGCCTCGGGAAGGCCGGGCACGGAGTTCTCAAACATCCAGCCGTAGTAGTCGTCCATGGTGATCTTCTCGCCAGGGCGATACGGGGATTCGAAGAACTTGCGAATGCCGAGTGAGCCGTCCGGATCCACCTTCCACGAGAGAGCGACCCAGAACTCGGATTCTTCCCACACTTCGCCCGGGTTGGCTTCGTGGGTCGCGCTGACCGGCGTGCCGCGCTTTTCGAGCGCGACACGCTTCACCGGCTGCCGGAACCCGAGCCAGCGACCGGCATGGGTTTCCTGACTCATCGTGTCGTGCCGCTCGGTGCCGAGACCCATGGGCAGGATGTAATCCGCGAACCACGCGGTCTCGCTCCAGATCGGCGTCAACGCGACATGCATGCCGATCTTCGATTCGTCCTCGAGCACTTCCATCCACGTGAACCCGTCGGGGTTGGTCCAGAGCGGGTTGTAGACGCGTGTGAAGTAGACGTCGAGTTTGCCGCGCCCTTCCTTGAGGAAGTGCGGCAGCAGGAAGCTGAGTTCGTGGAACGAGAGCGGAAACTCTTTCGGAAACAGCAGTTCGTTCCAGTAGGTCGGTGCCGGCGGCGGATTCGGATGTTTCGGCACGAACTTGTTGGTGGTGTGCAGGTTGACGCCGCCCTTTTCGCCGATGGCGCCCATCAAGGCGACAAGCAGATACAGACTGCGCGTAATCTGCCAGCCCCAGAGGTGGCCGGCCGCTGCCGCGCGCCAACTGTGCGTGGCGAAGGCCGTCCCTGCGGACGCGACCGCTTCGGCCGCTTCGATGATTTTGTGCGCCGGCACGCCGGTCTCAATCTCGGCGTACTCAGGCGTGAACAGTTCGTATTCCTGCTTCAGCGCGTCTTCAAACGCGTCGAACGTCTTCGGCAGGTCGGGCCGCATCGCGTCGAGATACTGCTCCCAGTTAACCCATTTCTCGACAAACGCCCGGTTGTACTTCTTGTGATCGATCAGATACCGCGCGATCGCCAGAATCAGCGCAGCCTCGGTACCTGGATTGGCCGGCAGCCATAAGTCGGATTTTGCCGACGTGTTCGACATGCGCGGGTCCATCACGATCAACTTCGCGCCGGCCGCCTTGCCTTCAATGATGCGCTGCGCGTGCGGGTTGAAGTAATGCCCGGATTCCAGATGCGACGACAGCAGCAGAATGGTCTTCGCATTCGCGTAGTCGGGCGACGGCCGGTCCGCACCCGTCCACAGGAAGTGCCCCAGGCGGGCCGACGATGAGCAGACGTTGGTGTGGCTGTTGTGACTGTCGAGACCCCAGGACTGGATGACGCGGTTCGCGTAGCCGTCCTCGCCGGGCCGGCCGACGTGATACATGATTTCGCGCTTGCGGTCTTCGACGATCGCCTTGCGCACGCGCGCACCGATGTCGTCGAGGACTTCGTTCCAGGTGACGCGCGCCCATTCGCCGCCGCCGCGTTTCCCCACGCGCTTCAGCGGATACAGAATGCGATCCGGATCTTCGAGCTGATTTGGCGTGACGACGCCTTTGGCGCACGTGCGGCCGCGGCTGCCCGGGTGCTCCGGGTTGCCTTCGATCTTGCGGACGTTCAACGTGTCCTTGTCGACGTAGGCGATGACGCCACACGCGGACTCGCAGTTGAAGCAGATGCTCGGGATGATCCAGTAGTTGCGCCGATCCTTCTTCGGCCAACTGGTCGA
>CAZLJG010000262.1:0-1309 GCA_964559545.1 uncultured Solibacteraceae bacterium
TGCTCGTCTGCGCCGGAGGCGTCGTCGTGTCGGCGGCGCAGCCGCTGCAGACGTTTGCCGAGATCCTGGCGGAGTACCAGCACGGAGAACCGCGACGCGCCGTGGAAGCGCTTGCGGGGTGGAGCGACGAGCGCGTCGCCGCTGAGGCGGTGGTGCCTGCGGGCGCCCAGGGCCTGGTCCCTACGGCGGCGGTGGCGCTGCTCTTGACCGAGTCCGGAATGGCGAGCCGCCGATTCGGCCGCATCGGCCGTGACTACATCCAGATGAGCATGGGCGGGTGGGGCCTCGAGAAAGCCTTCGAGGTGCACTCGTATCGCGCGTACTCGCTCGTCGAAGAACTGGTCGAGCGCGCAAAGGCGAGTGACGATGCGGAAGTGATGGCGTGGGTGAAGAGCTGGTACATCCTCACGACGTCGTACTGCCTGGAATTTGCCAGCATCGAAGTGCGGTGTTCTAGCGGGCTCTTCGAAAAGGGCGTGCATCACGCCGACAAAAACGATCCGGAAGTGATGTTGTGGCGTGGGTCGATGACCGAACCGATGATTTTGTCCCGCTGGAGGATGAAGCACGACGTTGCCGATGTCGGCTACGGGCAGGAATCCCGCTACTGGTTCAAGGAAGCGCTGAAGAAGGATCCGATGCGCGTCGAAGCACGGATGCGGCTGGGTCGGTCGTTGCACGTCACGCAGAACGATGTGGATGCGGCTGAAGTACTGGAGCAGGCGTTGTCCGATGCGCTGCGGGTGAACCATGTGTTTGCCGCGCACCTGTCGGCGCTTCTGCTCGGCGAGATTCACGAAGACAACGGACGCCTGGCTGAGGCGATTCCGTTCTACCGCAAGGCGGTGGAAATCTATCGCGGGCACACCGCCTCGGTGGCGCTCGGGATGGCGCTCGTGCGCACCGGCAAACGCGAAGAAGGATGGGAGCTGGGACGGTTGATGTTCGGCACCAGAGGCCCCGGCAATCAGTCGCTCATGGATCCATGGGCGGTGGTCCGCTCCGCGCAGTATTGGCAGACGGCCAGCCGCATCGCCGAAATGCGCAAGGCCGTGCGTGGAGGGCGCCCGTGAGAACGATGCCGCGGGTGTCTGTCTGGCTGAGTCTGTGCACCGTCGTGCTCGGCGCAGCCGTGGTGCACGCCGACCAGCAGGGCCAGGTCCTGTTCAAGAGCGCTGTCGATCTGGTGCGCCTGGATGCGCTGGCGTTCGACAGTGGCAAGCCAATTGCCGGGCTGACGGCTGACGACTTCGAAGTGCGCGACAACGGTGTCCTCGTGAAGGGCCTCGAACTCACGCGCACCGACGAC
>CAZLJG010000262.1:1319-4701 GCA_964559545.1 uncultured Solibacteraceae bacterium
GGTGTCTGTCTCGGTCGCGCTGGACATCAGCGGCAGCGTCTTCAAGGACTACATGGAGGAGATGCTGACGGCCACGGAGGAACTCGTGGCGGCACTTCGTTCCGACGACACCGCGTGGCTGATGACATTCGCGAGCCATATCGAACTTCGCGCGGGCCCGGTCTCGGATCGGGAGACACTTCGTCGTGCCCTGTCTGGGCTGCTGCCCGGTGGCGGCACGTCGATGTGGGACGCGATGTTCGGCGCCATCGCGCTCGCCGGCAACCGCACGGCGCGGTCGCTCGCGCTGGTGTTCACTGACGGCGTGGACTCCACCAGCTGGGCCAACGAGGATCGGATGCTCGATACGATTCGCCGATCGGATGTGGTGTTCAGCGTCATTCGTCCGCGACATGCCGTATCGAACGGCCCGGTCTCCGCGTTTCTGCCGCTGGAACGCGCGGCCCTCGCATCAGGTGGCGTCATCCTCAAGACCGAGCGTGGCCACAAGCTGGATCAACAGTTCGTGAATCTGCTGAACGAGTTCCGGCAGGGGTACGTGCTGAGTTATTCGGCGACCGGGATTCCCGCAAAGGCCAACGGTTGGCACGACGTCGAGGTGCGGCTCAAGGACCGCAAGGGACGTGTGCGCGTCCGTCCCGGATACTTCGAACCGGGGCGCTGAGTCGGTATACTGCACACATGCTCAAGATTGCCGCCAGCGCGCTGCTTGCACTGGCTTTTGTTGTGCCCGATGCCCGTCTGGCGCAGGTCACCAACGAATTCACCTGTGCCGCCCAGCTCGGCACGGGCCTCAAGAGCAAACGCACCTTCTGCGACATCATCATCGGCACCACCGTCACCGATGGCGTGCGCATGTCGATTCCGGCGCACACCGGAGAGACGACGCTGCGGTTTGACCTGCACAATCGATACACGATGGCGCCCGCCGGTTCGACGCCGGCCCAGATGTACGCCAAACACACGGCCGTGGTCGCCGTGCTGAATCAGGCCGGGCAGACGGTCGGTAAAGCGGCGGTGTCCCGTGAACTCCGGACGGATGTCGATATCTTCGATCGCGTCGAGGGGGGCATCGGGCCAGGAGGAACCATCATGGTGGCTCCGGGCCGGCCTGAAGCGGTCGTGCTCGAACTGCCGGCATCGGTGACGGCCATCGCCATCGTGGGCATCAGCCTTGAGGCGACGTCCATCGCGATGCAGGGCACGTTTGTGACGCCTGGTCGTCCTGTCGCCGTGGGCAGCAATTTCCGCATCGAATACACGCGGAAATAATCAGTGCACGTTCTTGGTCTTTTTCGTCAGGTAGTCCTGCAGCACGTATTGGCCGAGGGTGTAGGGCGTGGTGAAGTACGCCTTGCCGTGACAGATCCGCGCCACTCGTCGCACAAATGACACCAGATCGTAGTCGCGGGCCAGCATGAACGTGTTGATCATGATGCCGGCGCGCCGGCACGCGGCGACCTCCGCGAATGTCTCGCGCAGCACATACGGGTCGAGACCAAACGCGTTTTTGTAGATCCGCCCATCCGGCAGGCTGATGGCCGACGGCTTACCGTCAGTGATCATGATGATCTGCCGCATGTCCTTGCGTTGTCGCTCGAGGAGACGTCGTGCCAGCCGCAGCCCTTCGCGCGTGTTCGTGTAGTACGGCCCCACACGCACACGACCGAGTTGGGCGAGCGGCACTTCCTCAGCCGAGTCGTGGAACAACACGACCTTCAGATCGTCGCCGGGATATTGATGCTTGATCAGGTTGGTCAACGCCAGCGCCACACGTTTTGCCGGCGTGAACCGATCTTCGCCGTAGAGCACCATGCTGTGGCTGCAATCGAGGAGCAGCACAGTGGCGCAGGAGCTCTGATAGTCGCCCTGCGTGACCATCAGATCCTCGTAGTCAACATCGAGGCCGTTACCGCGCTGGACCGAGTTCATGATCGTTGCCGAGGCATCCAGGTTCATCGTGTCGCCGAACTCGTACGGTCGCGGTGGCCCCCCGGCATCCACTCCCGTCGCCAGTTGAGTGGTGTCGTGACGGCCCACACTGCTGCGGCCCATCGACCCGAGCAAATCGCGTAACGCGCGGTAGCCCAGGAAGTCGAGCGCCTTGTCGGTGACCTCGAATCGAGTGGTGCTTTGGTCCGGCCCCGCCGCGCCCGCAGCCTGCTGCGACGGCGGCGTGCCCGTCGTCGAGACGAATCCCTGGTCGGTGAGTTGTTCGATGACCTTCTGGACCAGTTCCTCGATGCGCTCACGCGCCGACGGGTCGCCAAGGTCTTTGACGAGGTTCTGCACCATGTCCTCGGACATGGCACCCCCATTGAGCAGCGCATCGAGCACCGCGTCATGCAGCGCCTGCATCGACTGGTCGCCGCCATCGAGCGGGTCCCAGGGATTGTTGAACCCGCTCGACAGCAAGAGATCGGAGAGGCGCTCGATGAGCGTCTCCATGTCGACCCCGTCCAGCAGGTCCTCGACGTATTTCCCGTAGCGGTACTTCATCAGTTGTAGTACTTCTTCCGGCCCTTCGGACGACCCTCGGTCTCATCGTCATCCTCAAGCATCGTGCGGATATCCGGATCTTCCGCGCGTTCCCGCTTCGGGCGGCGCTCCTGAGGGGAGCCCTCGAGCCGGCCTTCGTCGGTGCGGCTGATCTTCTTCGTGGCGCACAGGCCCTCGAGCACAAAGTCCACCAGCGATGCCCGCGCACCGGCCGAGGCGCCGATGGGGATGCGCAGGTGGGGAAGGGCGTCGTGCAGAGCCGTGATGTCGGCGACAGACTCCAGCAGTGCGTCGGCGCCCACTGTGTCCGCCATGTCGAGTGTGCCGCCCTCGTCGAACCAGTGAATCAACTGGCGCAGATTGACCTTCGCGGCATAGCCATCGAACACGGTCGCGATTGACGCTCGGACGAGTTCTCGAGCCACAACATCGGCGCCCTTCAGTTCGCCTTCGTATTCGAGCTCAATCTTGCCGGTCAGCGCCGGCAGTGACGCATAGAGGTCGCTGACCCGTGGTACGGCCACGGGCTCCGCATTTAACGCCGCGCGGCGTTCGGCATTCGAGACCACGTTTTCGATCGTCGTGATGGGCAGGCGTTGGCTCACGCCCGACCGGCGGTCCACCTTGGAATCCTGCCGCGCCTGAAACGCAATCTCTTCGATGACCTCACGCACAAACGCCGGCACCTCGACCGGCACCGCGCCCGGGCGATCCGTCCACGCTTCCTGCGCCGTGATGTTGATGGCGTCCTCGCGTGTGCGGGGATAGTGCGTGCGGATCTCGGACCCGATCCGGTCCTTGAGCGGCGTGATGATCTTGCCGCGCGCTGTGTAGTCCTCGGGGTTCGCACTGAAGACGAGCACGACGTCGAGCGGAAGGCGCA
>CAZLJG010000263.1:0-4691 GCA_964559545.1 uncultured Solibacteraceae bacterium
GGACTTGGCGGCCTTGATGGGATCGATGTCGCCAATCAGGTCTGCAATCGTCACGTCGGGTGTGGCCAGCTTTTCGACGTAGCGCTGGTCGCGGGAGCGCCAGGTGATTGGAAGCGCATCGCCCTCAGCCGCCGCGCGCATCTGGCACGCGCCGCAAATCGGCTTCAGCGGATGGTCGTGAATCTCGCAGCCGGCGATGACCGGGATCTCGGCATCAAGGAGCGACGTGAGCGCGCGAAGCAGCCGCGTCTTTGCCTGACCACGCAGCCCCAGCAGGATGAAATTGTGCTTCGACAGAATCGCATTCACGATCTGTGGCACCACGGTGTCGTCGTAGCCGACGATGCCGGGGAAGAGGGGCTCGCCGGTGCGCAGCTTGGCGAGCAGGTTCGTGCGGAGTTCGTCCTTGACGGACGGGTGTGACCAGCGGCCGGCCGCCATCGCCTGGCGCAGTGCGCCCACGGTGGCCGGAAGGGATTGGGAAGGCATACTGCGACGTTATCAGAGGTTCCGGCGGCCCGGGGTTGCCCGTGCGGAGTTCATTGTGTAAACTCAGTGGGCTGCCTCTGTGCGGGAATAACTCAGTGGTAGAGTGCGACCTTGCCAAGGTCGAAGTCGCGGGTTCGAATCCCGTTTCCCGCTCCATTTTTCATCTCTGGGGCCCCTTGCGCCGGGCCTTCAGCACCACGTCAATTGAGTCCGGCCGGGGGTTGATGAAGGCCACGCGTGTGCGCCCGTCTGGCTCCGTGGAGATGACGCCCGGGATGGCGCTGTCGGTCAGATACCAGCCCTCGGGGAGCACCACGTCGTTTGCGGGGCGGCCGAAGTTGCGGTTCCACACGAGCTGGTCGTTGACGAGCCCATAACGACCCGGGTCCGTGTACGTCTCGGTGATCCGCAGTCGCGCACTGCGCCCGGCCTCAATGGCGGGGAAGTGGATGATCACCACCACCGCGTCGCCTTCCTTGACCGTCTCGACCCGCAACGACTCGCCGGTGTCGAGCAGCACGGCCGACGGGTCGGACACCGAGGAGCCTCCCCGTACGACGTTGCGATAGGTCGCCACGCCGGCTCGCGACTCGGTGTAGTCGTGATACAGCCGGAAGCTCTGCGTCTCGGGCTGTTGCAGGAAATAGACGATCTCGCGGTCCTGAATCGCGCGTTCCGTGATGCGCAGGTTGGCGAGCTCGTTGCGCGGGGCGGTGGCCGCGACCCCCGGGGACATCACCACAGGCGACGTGACCGGTGCCGCCTTGGCCGCGTCCGACGGCGCCGGACGCACACGTGCCCGAATGGTGATCCAGGGCGCCGTGGGCCCGGTCTGCCAGTGGCTGAGGTTCAGCCGCCCATCGGCCTCTTCGATGACCTGCGACGGGACGTTCGACGACAGGATTTCGTAGCCGGCCGGCAACACAATCGCATTCCGTGCCGCGCTGAGTGCCCGTTGAAACTCAATCTCCGTCCCCGTCGCACCGTAGGCCCTCGGTTCGCGGGACGTCTTGATGATGCGCAGCCGGGTTTCCCCGTTTTTCGGCACCGGTCGCGCCAGGTGCACACGCAGCTCACCCTCGACAATCTCTGCTTTTAGCGGTTGTCCCGTCAGCCGGTCGAACGCCAGGACCTCGCTGATCTGGCTCCCGGGGGAGAGGCGCTCCACATGCAGCCGCGCCCCCGCCGTGGTCGCCGAGACGTCCTCAGTGATGCGGATGCTCGAGGTCGCCGGGTCGAGCAATTCGTAACGGGTATAGACGTCCTCGGTGGGCATGGCGCGCATTATAGGGGCGCCGTGATAGACTTCGTCCGCGATGTTTGTTTCCGTTCGCCTCGCGTGTCGCTGTTGTTGCCGGGCCTAGTGCCTGGCGGCTGCGAGTTTCTCCGCACTCCCCGTCAGTTGTTCTCAGAAGGCGCCGTCGCCAAGCGGTAAGGCAGAGCTCTGCAAAAGCTCCATCCCCGGTTCGATTCCGGGCGGCGCCTCCAATTTCGTGAACATGAACGTCTCGAGGAGATGTTCAAAGACTCCGACGTTCGCCTCGTAGATCTTCACCGGCCCTGAGTAGCTGATCAGGTAGACATACGCGCCGTGTTCAGCGGCGAGTTGGGTGTGGGCGAACGGCACGACCTGACCGGCCGAGTTCTTCGCCTGATAGGTCACAGTCACAAACGGCGCTGCCACGCCGCCCAGTTGAATCGTGTCGCGCCTCTTGACGACGGCCTTGGCGCCGCGCTCAAGGTCCGCGACCAGGCCCTGCAACTGCGACGCCGCGGTGGCCTTGGGGTTGGCCGACTTCGCCACAAACTGCAGAATGATCGAGAGTTCGTAGGCCTCGGTGCCCTTGGGGCCTTCAAAGAGATAGTCCTTGGCCGGTGTGACGCGATAGCCCCAGGTGTCGGGGAGTTCAAGCGCATACCCGAACGAGGCATCCTTCCAGACCTTGTTCGCAGGGGGAGCCGAGTGCACCACCGGGGCGCTCAGCAGCGCCGCGAATCCTGCCACCATCGTGAGTCGAATGAGCGTCGTCATGGGGCCTCCTTCAGCCATGGATCCCTAAGAAGCAAGGGACATGCCGCGCAGGAGCCTGAGCAACCGCAGACCCCACGCGCCACTCACGCTTCCCGCCGCCGAAATTCCCCCTCCCGGCCCCCGTGGACCCCTGGACCTCTGGACCCCTGGACCTCTGGACCCCTGGACCCCCTTGGCCCGCCGTAGCCTTCGGCGAAGGCGGCCTTAGAATGTGCGCATGCTCCGAACCCGCGTATTGCTGACCCCGGTGTTGGCCCTGGGCGTGATGTCGCTGTCGCTGCTGGCCAAGCAGGCGCCCGCGCCGCCGAACTTCGCCGCGCTGGAAGCAGCGGTCCGCCAGGAACTGACCCAGACACAGGCGCCGGGCGCCGCCGTTGCGATCGTCCACGGTGACCGCGTGATTTACACGCGGGGCTTCGGTGTCGCGAACGTCGAAACCGGGGAAGCGATGCGGCCCGAGATGTTGTTTCGCCTCGGGTCCACCACGAAGATGTTCACGGCTGCCGCGGTCGTGCTGCTGGCGGAGGAGGGCAAGCTGAGCCTGACCGACCCCATCGGCAAACACATCAAGGGCCTGACGCCCAAGCTCAGCGCGCTCACTGCGCATCAGTTGCTCTCGCACACATCCGGCATTCTCGACGAAGCGCCGATGTTCGGCAGCCATGACGATGAGGCGATGCGTGAGGAGATTGCGTCCTGGACCGACGCGAAGTTTTTCGCGGATCCCGGTGCGGTTTATTCCTACTCGAATCCCGCGTACTGGCTGGCCGGCCTCCTTGCGGAGACGGTCGGGGGCAAGCCGTTCGCGGATCAGGTCGCCTCGAGCTTGTTCGCGCCGCTCGGGATGTCCAAGTCCACATTCCGTCCGACGATGGCGATGACGTACCCGATGGCGCAGGGCCATGAGCTCGCCGAAGGCAAGATGGCGATCATCCGGCCTGCGGCGAACAACTCGGCGTCATGGCCAGCCGGGTCGATCTTCTCGAACGTGATGGATCTCTCGCGGTGGATGACCGCGTTTGTGAATGGCGGCCAAATCGGCGGTGCACAGGTGCTACCGGCATCGATGTTCGCGCAGCTGACGACGCCGCGGTCAACAATTCCAGGTGTGGCGAACAAATACGGCTATGGCGTGCAGGTCGGCTCCTGGCGCGGACTCGACGTCGTCGAGCACACGGGCTCGCGCGCGGGCTACGGCTCGTTCATTCGCATGGTGCCGTCGCAGAAGTTTGGCGTGGTGGTGCTGGCAAATCGGACGGGCGTCACAATGCCACGCACGGCGGCCGCAGCCATCGAAGCCGTACTGAGTCCCGCCGCGGCGCCGACGCCGCCCACACGCACGCCGATGATGCTGACCGCGGCAGACCGAGGCCGCTACCGCGGCACCTATTCGCAGGGCGGCAGGCAGATGGTGGTGGACGTGAAGTCCGACGTGCTGGTCCTGAGGCAGGGCACACGTGAAACGCCGATGGAACCCGTCGAGTCGCATGTCTTTACCGCCGGCGGTGCGCGGTACGTGTTTGTCGTGAATGAGGCTGGTGTTGTGCAGTTCCTGCACTCCGGCGGACGATCGTGGAGGAAAGTACAGTGAAGAACGTTACGCTCGGATTTGTGTTCGCGTGTGTGGTGAGCGGTGTCGTCGGTACGGTGAATGGCACACCGACGCCGCCCACGCCACCTACACCACCTACCACGACCCAACCTGTCACCCCCGTCTTCGTCGACGGCCAGGCGCAGATCGTGCCTGGGTTCCAGGAGCCGGCACAGTGGATTCGGGAGCGGCTGTGGGTCGAAACCGAGTTTGATTCCGACGGCGACACAAAGCGCGACCGCGTCCACGTGAGCGTCGTCCGCCAGCGCCAGACGGAGACCGAGGGGCTGAAGGTTCCGGTCATCTACGCGTCTTCTCCGTACTTCGCCGGCACGTCGGGTGACCGGAAGTTCCTGTGGGATGTGAATCAGGAATTGGGCTCGAACCCGCCGCCGCGGACGTCGCAGCCGGAGATCAACTTTCAGCCGGACCGCACATCCATTTCGAACTCTGAAGTGAACACGTGGGTGCCGCGCGGATTCGCCGTGGTGCACTCGGAAGCGACGGGCACCGGGCTTTCGACCGGATGCCCGACCGTGGGTGGCGCTCCGGAGGAACTCGCGCCGAAGGCGGTGATCG
>CAZLJG010000264.1:0-4679 GCA_964559545.1 uncultured Solibacteraceae bacterium
TGGGCGGCAGGACGTCAACTATTGCATGACTCACGAAATTCCCCGTGCCGTGCACGAAGTCGCGCTGCAGCTCGAAGCGTTCCAGACGCAGACGCTCAGCGGGCTGCGATCGGTCTTGAAGGAATTCTCGGTCGTGCCCGATCGCAAGACGGTGGTCGTCGTCAGTGGCGGACTGTTGGCGGCTGATCGAATCGGCAGCCGCGGGACGAACGCCGAACTGATCACGTCGCTCGGCCAGGAGGCGTCGCGCGCCAACCTGAACCTCTACGTCCTGCACATGGACTCGACGTTCCTGGACGCCTTCACGCCTCAATCCCGCACGCCGGCGCACGAGATCTTCCGTGACGAGTCGATGCTGCGACAGGGCCTTGAACAGTTCGCGGGCGTCGCCGGTGGTGAACTCTTCCGCGCGCAGACCGGCGTCGGCGACAACGCATTCGCCCGCATCCTGCGCGAAACGTCGAGTTATTACCTGCTGGCCGTCGAACCCGAGGCGCGCCTACGCGACGGTCGCGCGCACCGGATCACCGTCCGCGTCACGCGCCCGAACGTGGTGGTGCGCGCACGCCCCTGGGTCACTATCGGCCCAGCGCCCCCCCTGCGCCGGGTTCATGGTTCATCGGTTCATCGGTTCATGGTGCTGGTTCCGGGTTCCGCACCGCTGAACCATGAACCATGAACCGATGAACCATACGGTCTATTTTTTCTCAGGCATGAGCACGACCTTCACGTAGTTGCTCGTGTCGAGATAGGTCTTCGCGGCCGTCTGGATGGTCGCGGCGGTGATCTTGTCGTAGTAGGACGGCACGGCGAGCAGGGACTCGGGGGCTTCTCCGAGCTGATACTTGCCGAGGAGCTGTCCGAGCACGTAGCCGTTGGTCTTGATGTTGGTCTCGAAGGCGCGGTGCAGCGCGGCCTTGACGTCCGTGACCTGCTTCTCGGTCGGCCCCTCGGCCTTGAGTTTGGCGATCTCCTCGAACACGCGTTTGCCGAGTGCTTCGGTCTTCGCGGGGTCACTGCCGAATCCGATGCTGACGGTGTACTCCGCCTTCGGAATCCGGTCGTAGCTGGCCGACGCGTTCACGCTGTAGGTACCGC
The DNA here is from genome assembly GCA_964559545.1 of uncultured Solibacteraceae bacterium. GTDB lineage: Bacteria > Acidobacteriota > Vicinamibacteria > Vicinamibacterales > SCN-69-37 > SYFT01. The sequence goes on from CAZLJG010000264.1 coordinate 1,099, forward strand.
CAAGTTCCTCACGCAGCGACTCGCGCAGGCGGGTTGTGAGCACGTCGGCCATCGCGTTGATGGCGACGCGCTGATCCTGGTTGTACTGGAACGGCCCGTGGAACGTAAGGCTGGTCTGGCTCTTGGGCTCGATGCCCTTCTCCACGACCCGCTCGACCACGCCCTTCGGCATTGTGACGCCCAGGTCGCGGAAAGACTCCTTACGTCCGGTGGACGGCAGGCTGCCCAGATACCGCTCGACCAGCGGCTTCAACGTGTCGGGATTCACGGTGCCGACAAAGATGAACGTGAAGTCGCTCGCGTCAGCAAAGCGATCCTTGTAGAACGCCATCGCCTTGTCGAGGCTGACCGCCCCCATTTCCTCGGGCGTGGGGAGCTTGCGGCGCACATGCCCCTGGAACAACGTGTCGATCAGCGTCTCCTGGTACACGTACTCCGGCTGCGCCCGCTGATTCGCCATCATCGTCTTTGTCTGATTCATGATGACGCCGAACAACGCAGGGTCGGCGCGTGGCGCCGTGAACCGCATGTGAATGACCTGGAACATCGACTCGAGGTCCTTGATCGACGCGCGACCGGTGATGCCTTCTTCGAGTTCGCTGATCACCGGCGATGCCGACGCCACCTTGCCGGTCATCACGCGTCCGAGATCCTGCGTGCTGTAGCTGCCAAGACCGCCAAGCGCGATCAGCTGCGACGCCGCTTCCTGCGATCGGAAGTCGGTATCCGGGGCGAGCGACGCGCCGCCTGGGCTGAACGCGCGCACGAGAATTTCATCCTGCTTGAAGTCGGTCGGCTTCACGACGACCTTGACGCCGTTGGAGAGCACCCACTCGGTGATACCCCATTCCCGCGTTGCCGTGCTCGTCACCTTGCCGGGCGCCGGGAGTGTCTCCATCAGCGTCGTGCCCGTGACCTTGTCGACATACGCGGTCAACGCTTCGGTCTTCGCCGCCTCAATCGCGGCCGCGAGCTTCGCATCATCCGGCAGCGTGACGCCCGCCTTCTTCGGCGCGCTGACCATGACCACGCGGTTGCCGGGCGGGGCCCATTCGGCCGCGAGCGCGTTCACTTCCGAAAGTGTGATGGCCGGCACAAGCTGCCGCGTCAGTGTCACTTCATACTCGAGGCCGGGGATGGGTTCGCCCTCTGTAACCGCGCGGACGTATTCGTCAGCGAACGGCGCCGACTGCCGCTTGTCCTTTTCCGCCATCGCCTGTTCGAGGCCACGGAGCAGGTTCGTCTTCTGCCGCTCAAACTCGGTGGGCGTAAAGCCGAATCGCGCCACCCGTTCGGCTTCGGCGTAGAGCGCCGTGAGACCGCGCTCGATGCCGTCGTCCTTCACCAACGCGTTGAGCATGGACGCTTCAGCGGTCTTCACGAACAACCCGCGACCGGCAGCGGCACCCATGAACGGCGCGTCCGGCTTCTGCGCGATCTCGCTGAGCCTGGCGTTAAGCATGCCGGCGAACATCCGCTCGGTCAGTGACCGGCGATAGGCGCCCACCGTGTCCTGCTCGCGCAGCGGCATCTTGCTGTAGACGCTGATGGTCGTGTTGGTCGCTTCTTCGTCGGAGGCGACCGTGTAGAGCGTACCGGGCTGCGGCGGCACCGGCACGGACGGACGCGGCCGTGGGTTCGTCGCCTTCGGGAGTCCGGAGAAGTGTTTCGTGATCAGCTGCTGCACGGCGGCCTTGTCGAAGTCGCCCACGGCAATGACCGTCATCAGGTCCGGGCGATACCAGTCCTTGTAGAACCGCGTCAGGCTTTCGTGTTTGAACGTCTGCAGGTTCTCGATGGTGCCAATCGGCAGCCGTTCGGCGTACATCGATCCCTTCAAAAGCGTCGGGAACTGCTGGTCCATCATCCGCTGGCCGGCGCCGCGCCGCAGCCGCCACTCTTCGATGATGACGCCGCGTTCCTTGTCGATCTCGGCCGCATCAAAACTGACGTTGTGCGCCCAGTCCTCGAGTACGAGCATCGCCTTGGCGAGCACCTCCGGCTTTTCCGTCGGCACCTGCAGCATGTAGACGGTTTCGTCGAAGCTGGTGAACGCGTTGATGCTCGGGCCAAACCGCATGCCGAGCGACTCGAGGAACTGCACCGTCTCGAGCTTCGGGAAGTTCTTGGTGCCGTTGAACGCCATGTGTTCCACAAAGTGCGCCAGACCCAGTTGGTCCTTGTCTTCGACCACCGACCCGACATTCACCACCAGACGCAGTTCAGCGCGCCCGGCCGGCAACGCGTTCTGCCGGATGAAATATTTCAGGCCGTTGTCGAACTGCCCGGTCGTGATGGCCGGATCCACCGGCAACTTTTCGGACGCCGACGGAAGCGGTGCCTGCTGCGCGGCCACCGCCGCACCAGCCACACACACGAGCACAAGGGCAGACAGTCGAAGACGCACGTTCTTGGTCATGGGAAACTCCGCGATCAGTGTAACGCCGGACCTGAAGGTCCGGCCTCCATTCAAATCCCCCGCAGCAGGGCACCAAGGCCCGACGGCCTTGGGGAATCAATCTTGAAGAGGGCTGTCGCGTTTTCGGACATCATCAGGACGCGATCCGACGGCGGCAGCTTGAGCTCTTCCACAAACTGCAGATACGACTCCATCGACGCGAGTGGCCAGTCGGTGCCATACAGCACCTTGTTCGGGTTCATACCCCACAGCAGCATCTCCTTGAGCTGCTGACGCATGTAGGCCTCGAACCGATCGTTGAAGTCACCGAGCGTCAATCCAGAGATGTCTGTATAGACGTTGTCGTTCTTGTAGACCACTTCCATGCAGTCGTGGAACCACGGATTCCCCAGGTGGCAAATGAGGAACTTGACCTTCGGAAAATCGACGGCGACCTCGTCCACGTTCAGGGGGTGTGCGAATTTCACCTTGCCGGTCGGCGCATAGGTGTCGCCGCAGTGAATCATCACCGGCACATCAAACTCTTCCGCCAGTCGATAGACCGGTTCGAGCTTCTGATCGGCCGGATAAAACGGTTCGTAGCCGGGATACAGCTTCAGGCCCTTGATCTCCCCGGCCTGCAACATCCCGCGCCACTCCTCGATGTGCCCCTCGTGCAGGGTGGCCCAGGGCACGCCGGCGATCACATGAATATTGGGCAGGTGGCGCGTCGCATCAACGACCGCGCGTGTGGACGGACGTCCCGGCGTCACCTTGTACGACGTGAGGACCAGCGACACGTCCACGCGATTCCGGCGCATCGCGGTCTGCAGGCGGACGAGGCACCCAGCCAGGTCATCCACCGATTCGTCGTCGTAGTAGTTGAGGTGTGTGTGGCAGTCGATGATCATCAGCGCTATTTCTTCTTGGTGTGCCGTTCGATGACCTTGGCCGCCCAGTCGCGACCGCCGAGACCAAACGCGAGGGCCGCGGCGAGGCACACCGCCGCAAAGGCAATCTGGAACGCGGAGACCAGCACGGCACTGCCGATCGCCACCTGCTCCGCGGCCATGAAGAGGACAAACACCAGCATGGCGTATCTCGCCAACGCGCCGACGGGTTCTGCCGTGACACTGCCGACGTTGCTCAGGTAGCTGGTCACGACGCCGCCAATGACGCGCGA
>CAZLJG010000265.1:0-4677 GCA_964559545.1 uncultured Solibacteraceae bacterium
CGACTACTCAGCCGACAGTTGCCCCGTGCTCGCAGACATCGTGTGGCGTTGGTCTTACCTGGTGGCCGCGCCGATCATTCTGGCGCTCTACGTCATCGTGCTTCGGGCGCTCCGGCGCTCCGGACTTCAAACGCAACCGTCCGCGCCGCCGCCTGGCCGTCTTTGACCGACGCGTCGAGCGTCAGCGTGAACGCGCCGTTGAGTTGGGCGAGCGGAATCAGCGTGTCCAGCGACGTCACTCGACGTCCGTCCGTCGGGCGCGCGACCGTGAGCTTCTCCTCTCGACGCAAGGTGACGCCGGTACCCTCGAGGGTGAGCGTCACTGTCGCTTCAGTCTCGCGGCCTTTCCAGAAGATGGGCGCGAAGATGCGAAGGGTCTGCTCCGGCCGGAACGTGCGTCTCGTTGACGGTTGGAACGGGACCATGCCTTTGATGAGATCTGCGCCGAGTGTGGATGGGCCCGCACCGGCGGAGACACCGATGACAACCGCGCCCATCTGGATGCGCGAGTCGGAGGGCTTCGGCGCGTGCACGGGGATCTGCAGTGTGCCCGTGCGGCCGAGGGACTGGCTGACAACGCCGATGCGGAGCGTGAGGGGTTGCGACGGCAGGTCAATGGCTTCGTTGATGATCAGGACGGCGGTGTCCCGGTCGGTCATCCCGGGCTGTGGTGGCCGCACGGTGTACGCGCGTTCGACTTTGCCTTTGACCTTCGCGTCGCCGTCGAGCGCGAGCACCTGAACCCGCAGCGAATCAAACGGCCGGTCAGCGCCGCCCGTGGTGGGATAACTCAGACGGATCGTGACCGCCGTGCGCATCTTGTCGCCCGTGGGGAGCAGCGGTGCGACGGTGGCCTGGAGCGACAGGCCGCGCTGGTCGAGCGCCGACGTCATCGCCTGGTTGAGTTGTTCGGAGATCGGCAGGTCGCTGGTCGCGCGGACTCCAGCCGCGTGATAGCCCGCCCGCGCGCGCACCTTCAGCCCTGGGCGCTTGACCTTGACCTCGATCTCGTTGAACCGGTCGGTCAGCGGGGCGGTGTCCGGGTAATAACTGAGCAGATACACGCTGCCGTTGTCGGCGATGAGCTGCTGCATCGCGCCGGTGATGTTCGACTGATCGACAAACGCGCGGCCGCCGGTGTTGACGGCGGCGACGTGCAAGTTATCTTTCTGGTAGCCGAGCCCGAATGACACGCCGTTACCCGTGGAACTGCCACTGCCGCCCGGACGACGAACCGCGTCCGCAAGGACCACCATGCCCCGAGGATCGAGGGCGTAGATCGGCACGTTGGACTCGCGCGCCGTCTGATACACGTCCTTGAACTCCTCGAAGACCAGCCACCGTGTGTTTTCATTGCCGCTCATGTTGGCCGGGCTGCCCGCACCTACAAGAACGATCGCCCGGCGTGGGTGTGCGGATCCCGCCAAGGCGAGTGCCGTGTGTTTCAGTGTGAACGCGAGTCCGCGACCGGCGCGGTCTCCCTCGATCGGGCCGCGTCCGGCCGCTGTCGCTGCGAAGCCGAGCGCATCGATCGCAAACCCCGATGCCGCCCGCACGTCCTCGACGGCCGCAAGCATCCGTTGCCGGTCGGTTGTGAAGTTCGTGCCCAGGTCCGATCGATTCGGGAAGACGATCGCCACCTCGTCCAACGGGGAGATCGACTGGATGAACTCGGTCATGACCTGCTTCATCGGCACGATCTCGGATTCAAGCGTGTGCAGCGTGTCCACGATCAGGACGAACAGGCGTGAGTCCGGTGATGGACTCACGTTTGATGCGACATCCGGGGCACGCGGCAGGGCCTTGAGGTCGGCGAGTTCAGTGCGCGTGAGCGGAATGTCCAGGAACCGAAAGTCCGAGACCGTCTGCGGCCGGCCGCGGTCGACGATCTCGAAGTCGTCCTTCGTGAGGCCCTTCACCGGCCGGTCATCGGCATCGGTGACCACGACGTCGACGGTGACGAGCTGGACGGCCGTGCGGAAGACGGGGGCTTGCTGGGTCGACAGGGCAGCAGTCAGTGCGACGATGATGGCGAGGCTGAGCATGCGGGTCATTGCGCGCCTGGTGAATGGAGCCCAAGGGCTTCAGCCCTTGGGATATCGCTCCGTACCCTCCGCGTTCCGTACCGCAAACGCCACCGTCCGCGTCGCCGTTTGGCCGTCTTTCACGCGCGCGTCGATCGTCATCGTGAAGTCGCCGGAGAGTTGCGCGAGCGGGATCAAGGTATCGAACGACGTGACGCGCCGGCCATCCACTGCTTCCGCGACCGTCAGGGTTTCTTCGCGGCGGAGGGTGACATCCGTGCCCTTCAGCGTGATCGTCACCCTGGCGTCCGTCTCGCGTCCGCGCCAGAAGATGGGCGCGAAGACGCGCAGCGTCTCTCCCGTCGAGAACGATCGCTGTGTCGTCGGCTGAAAAGCCAGGACGGATCGGATGTAGTCGGCGCCGAGCGTCGGCGGCTGCGGTGAGTCCGGCGTGCCGATGACGATGCCGCCCATCTGGATGCGCGATTCGGATGGGCGCGGTGCCTCGACGGGCATCTGCACGGTGCCGGCGCGACCGAGCGCACGACTCGCCACGCCCACTCGCAGCGTCAAGGGCTGCGACGGCAGATCGATCACGTCGTTGATCACCAGCGCCACACTCTCGCGTTCGGTTCGGGGAGGACGCACGGTGTAGCTGCGTTCGACGGTGGCTTTGACCCTGCCGTCGGCATCAAGCGCAAGAATCTGGTACCGGATGGTGTCAAGCGGCGACTCGCCGGAAGCGCCTGTCGGATACGTCACATGCATCGTCACCGCCGTGCGCATGACGTTGCCGGCAGGCAACAGCGGCGCAGCCACCGCGCGCAGGGCCAGGCCTCGCACATCCACACCTGACGTCATGGCCGTCGCCAGCCGCTCGTCGAGCGCGACATCGTTGGCAACCGCCGAGGCCGGCACATATCCCAGCCGGGCGCGCACCTTCGCGCCAGGGCGCGACACCTTCACTTCCAGGTCGTTGAAGGTGCGATACGCGCTGTGCCGCGCGTAGAACCCCAACACATAGAAGTTGCCGTTCTCCCTGACGATGGATTCAACGGCGCGGGTGAGGTCGGACTGGTTCGTGAAGGCCCGTCCGCCTGTGTTGAAGGCCACGGCTGCCAGCATGTCCTGCTGGATCCCGAGGCGAAGCGGGATGCTGCCGGGAAGCGCCGCGCCAAGATCGTCCCTCGACCCCACGGCTCCGATGCCGCCGCGGACTGCATCTGCTTGCTGGACTAACCCCCGGGGATCGAGGGTATAGATGGGCGCGTTCGCGCGGCGCGCACGATCGAATGCGGCTTTCAGCTCGTCATAGACCATGTCGGCGGCGGGCTTTTCACCGCCGCGTAAGCCGGCATTCGGATCGATAGGGGAACCGGCACCGACGTACACGATGGCGCGGCGGGCATGGTCGGAGCCCTCGAGCGCAAGCGATGCCGTTCGAATGGTCGAGGCCAGCGAGCGACCGTACGACAGCGTGGTATTCACGATCGAGCGAAGGCCTGCCGGGGTTGCGGGGGGCCTGCTGGTGGTCCGGCCCATGGCGTCAATCGCAAATCCTGAGGCGTCGCGCACCCGGTCGACCGCAGCCAGGAGCCGCTGGCGGTCGGTGGTGAAGTTGACACCGAGGTCAGAGCGCCCGACAAACACGATCGCGACCTCATCGCTGGGCGACACGGCCCGGATGAACTCGGTCATCACCTTCTTCACGGCCGGGATCTCCGATTCGATCGTGTGCAGGTCATCCACGATCATCACAAACAGTCGGCTGTTGTCTGACGGACGCGCGTTTGTGGCGACATCCGGCGCCGGGCGCGCCGCACGCAGGTCTGTCACCGGTGTCGTCGACACGGGGATGGAGACGAACCGGAAGTCGGCAATCCGCTCGCGCACGCCCCGGTCGTAGATTTCGAAGTCGAAGGCCTCCAGGTCGGTGATGGGGACGTCGTTGCCGTCGGTGACGACGACGTCGACGGAGACGTAATGCACGCCGGCGCGGAAGACGGGTGTCTGCTGGGCGGAGAGCACCGCGGTCAGCGCCACGATGAGCGGCGTGAGGACCATTCGCATGTGTGAAGGGAGGACTATAACAACGAACGGAACACGACGGATCGGAGCACGCCGTTCGGAGCACGCGGGCTTCAGCCCGCGTGATCTCCCGGGGGCTGAAGCCCCCGGGCTCCGAAGACACGCCCCCGGGCTCCGTACGCACGCCCCCGCGCTCCGTACTGAATTGGTGACACATGCGGCGTCCGCGGCGCCCTTCTCCCTCTGTGAGGCACTTGGCATTTCGATTGCAATGAGGGTGGCCGGAGGCCCGTATGGCTCGTAGGTTTGTTGTTCCGTTGTTCGCATTCGCACTTGTCTCTTCCGTACTCGTTGCTGTCCCGACAACCGCGCCCGAGCGGTCGTCGCGTGAGGCGATGCTCAAAGATTTCTTCGAGGGGCGCCGTGTCACGGTGCGCATCGACATGCCGGGGACGAAGGACGGCGTGAACGTGTATCCGCAGTCACGTCGTGACCTGGATGTCGGGCGTTACCGCGACGACCTGCGCCGGCATGGCGTCGCCCTGCGGGCCGGTGACTCTGCGATTGTCACGCTCGTGAAGGTGAAGGACGACCTGATCGAATTCCAGCTCGACGGTGGCGGCTA
>CAZLJG010000266.1:0-4672 GCA_964559545.1 uncultured Solibacteraceae bacterium
TCGCGCAGAAGCGCGGCAAGACGTCGGAGCATCCACGGTGCGCGGGCGCTCACGACTTGTCTCCGGTCAGCGCGTCCACCTGCGGCAGGAGGTCGCCGGCCATGGCCTGGATGTCGGAGTAACTGTCGCGCAGGGCCCGTGCGCCCGCCGGCGTCAGCGCGTAGTACTTGCGCGGTCGGCCGACGCGGCCGGACGCCGCTTCACCCACGTTCGCGCGCACCAGCCCCCGCTCCGCGAGCCGCCCCAGCGCCGTGTTGATGGCGCCCGATGACACCACGCGTCCGGTGCGTTCCTCGATCGCCTCGCGAATCGCCCCACCGTAGGCGCCGTCGCCAAGCTTCACCACCGAAAACAGAATCAGCTGCTCAAACGCCCCGAGGTATCCCATTAGGCCGCACCTTCTGCCAATAAAACCACAGTGTAGCCAAATACGGGTTGCCTTCAAAGAAGGTTCTTGGAGTCCTGCTTTGCGGCGATTAAGCCTTCTAATCTCCGCAAAACACCCTATAATCACCGCAAATGGAGCGGCGATTATACCTACACGACCTCGAGGACTGGCCCACCTTCCGGTGGGACAAAGAGCGGCTGGCGACCGCACTTGCCGATGTCCGTCATCGCCAGGGGCGGCTCAGTGGGCATATGGAGGCGCTCGGCCTTGGTTCGCGCCAGGAGGCACACCTGCAGACGCTGACCTCCGATGTCATCAAGAGCAGCGAGATCGAAGGTGAACACCTCGACGTGGCGCAGGTGCGATCGTCGATTGCCCGGCGCCTCGGGTTGGACATTGGTGGTCTGGTCGCCGCCGATCGCCATGTGGAAGGGGTCGTCGAACTGATGCTCGACGCGACCCGCAACTACGACAAGCCGCTCGACGAGGAGCGACTGTTTGCCTGGCATGCGGCCCTCTTTCCGACCGGACGCAGCGGCATGTCCAGGATCACTGTCGGCGCCTGGCGTGACGACAGTGGAGGGCCCATGCAGGTGGTCTCCGGGCCGATGGGGCAGGAGCGCGTCCACTTTGAAGCGATGCCCGCACGCCGCATTGCGATGGAGATGTCCGCGTTTTGTTCGTGGTTCAACGCGAAATCCGATACTGACGAGGTGCTGAAGGCGGCGATCGCACATCTGTGGTTCGTGACGATCCATCCCTTTGACGACGGCAATGGGCGCATCGCGCGCGCCATCGCCGACATGGCCCTTGCGCGCTCGGAGAACAGTCCGCAACGTTTCTACAGCATGTCAGCGCAGATCCGGCAGGAGCGCAGCGCGTACTACGCCATGCTCGAACGAACCGAAGTGGCGACGATGGACGTCACGCCGTGGATGGAGTGGTTTGTCGCGTGTCTTGGCCGGGCGATAGACGCGGCTCAACTGACGCTGGCGGGCGTGCGCGCCAAGGCACGCTTCTGGGAGCGTCTCCAAGGGCTGCCGCTCAATGCGCGCCAGACCGCGATCGTGAATCGCCTGCTCGATGGTTTCGAAGGCAAACTCACGACGTCCAAGTACGCGACGATCGCGAAGTGTTCTCAGGACACCGCCCTTCGCGACATTCTGCAACTGGTCGACTACGGCATCCTGATGCGCGGACCTGAACGCGGTCGGAGCACGGGGTACAGTCTCACCACATGAGCGAACAGTCACTTTTCACGCAGTTCTGGTTGCACGAGACAAAAACCACGCGCAACGTGCTGGCGCGAATCCCGGAAGGGTCCACCTATCGTCCGGATCCGAAGTCGAGGACCGCGCAGGAGATCGCCTGGCAAATCGTCTGCGAGGAGAAAATGATCATCGAGGCGCTCGAGACGGGCACGGTCGACTGGGCGCCCACGCCGATGCCAGAGACGATGAAGGCGGTGCTTGACGCGTATGAGGCGCAGAGTGCCGGTATGGCGAAGCGGTGGGAGGCCGTGAGTGCTGAGCGCTGGAACGGCACCCTCAACTTCTTCGGGAAGGCGCGGCCGGCGGCGCCCATGGCCTGGAGCTTTCTCTTCGACATCGTGCATCACCGCGGCCAGATCACGACCTACCTTCGGCCCATGGGATCCACTGTGCCCCAGATTTACGGCCCGAGTGGGGACGAACCGTAACGGCGTCAGGCGTGCTCGGCCCTGACAACCCGGTTTCGACCGCCGAGTTTGGCCTGATACAGCGCGGCATCCGCCCGGGCAAACAACTGCTCGTACCGGTCGCCGGGTCGCCACTGCGCGACGCCGATGCTGGCGCTGGCCATACGGTCGGTGTCACCCACCCGCGTCGCCTGCAGGTGCTGCAGAATTCGCGCCCCGATGTGCTCGGCGTTGACCGCTTCCGTGTGTGGCAGCAGCACCGCAAACTCGTCGCCACCGATGCGCCCGAGAATATCGGTTGGCCGCAGCGACTGTCTGACCACGTCGCAAATTTGCCGCAACGCCTCGTCGCCGGCCTGATGCCCGAACGTGTCGTTGATCTCCTTCAGATAGTCGATGTCGAAGACCAGCAGGGACATCGTCTTTCGTTCCTGCTCACACAGGGTGATCGCACTCACGGCTTCTCGCTCCAGTTGCTCCCGCGACGCCACACGTGTCAGACGGTCGGTGTCGGCGGCCGTCCGCAGTTTTGTGTTGTCGGCAATGAGCGTGGGCACGGCCAGTCCAAACAGCGTATTGGCGGCAATCACGCTGATGGCGAACTGATAGACCATCACGAAGTCCATCAACTGGAACGTGTGCACCAGGAACGCGATCAGAAAACTGGCAAAGGCCACGGCCAGCGTATTGGTCAGCGGCGACTCCGTGCAGGCGATCCACATATGCGGAATCACGAGGAAAAAAATCGCAAACGCACTGTTGGGCAGGCGTGTGACCATCGCGAGCAGCATCGTGCCGACCAGCAGCGCAATCACCAGGCCGTACACGTAGGCGAAGCGCACCGACGGACGCCCGTACGCGCCGACCGGCAGTTCGGACGGATCGAACAACCGGCCGGGAAACAGCAGGACCAGCAGTCCGATGAACAATGGCGCCAGCGCCATGACGCCGGCCATGTCGCCAACCCAGAACGGCAGCCACGCCTCACTCACGTCATGCGCCGGCATCATGCCGGAGAGCACCAGCGACGGCAGCACCAGGCTCGCAGTCATCAGCGACCCAAGCGCCGCAATCACGAGAAACGTCACGACGATGCGCGTGATGTCGCGAGCGGCCCGTCGAGCCATGGTCCGCAAAACGGCCGCACCGATGCCGTAGGGTGTCAGGTGGGCGACGCCGAAGAGCAGTCCCGCCCGCAGCGTCTCAAGATTCGACAGCGGCAGGTTGTAGTCGGCTCGGGTGGCGAACGTGATCACCACGCAGCCGACCATCAGCGCCGGGGCCGCCGACGGACCCAGGACGAGGAGCGACGCAAACGTCAGGCCGGCGACGGGAAACCAGACGCTGACGTGGTCGGTGTATTCAACGAGGTACCCGACCTCCCAGACGAGGAGCCAGGCGCCGAGCAGTGCCACACTTCGCAGCACCGTCGACCGTCGCAGTCGCTCTACCAGTAACACGAGGCGTCCCCGGTTACTTCACCGGCGCTTCAATCGCCTTGATGACCTCACGCGTCAGGTCCCAGTAGTTGAACCCCTGACGGCCATAGTCGAGGCCGCGACGGACGATGACGAGGTCGTGGGAGGGGACGATCATCGCGAACTGGCCTCGATTGCCGTTGGTGGCGTACGCATCGCGAGGCACGTCCATGCGGTCGTCGGGCACCAGCCAGAAGTGCCCGCCGTACTGGTTGCCGCGGGTTTTGGTCGCTGGTGCCGGCGTGCGCACGAAGGTGACCCAGTCCTGCGAGAGCAGGCGCTGTCCGTTCCACATGCCCTTGTTCAGGTACAGCAGACCCAGGCGCGCCAGGTCGCGCGCGTTGGTGTAGATCTGGCTGCTGAAGATGAAGTCGCCAAAGCGGTCGGTGCTGACCAGCGTGTTGCGCATGCCGATCTTGTCGAAGAGCGCCGTGCGCGGGAATGCGTGATACGCGGCGTCGCCGCCGAGCGCGAGTTTCATCGCGTAGACCGCGAGAATCGTGTCGTAGTTCTCGTAGTCCCAGGCCGTGCCCGGTTCGCGGATGAGTGCGCGGCTCCGCGCGCCTTCGATCGAACTCGCGCCCGCCCAGTAGGACATGCCCGATCCGGTGGCGTACTCAAGTCCGCCGTTATCGATCGTCTCGAGCCCGCTCGACATGTGCAACACATGCCGCAGGGTGATCGCCGAACGCGGATCCTTCACGCCCGGAGTGGCGCGTGTCAGCCAGTCGATGGGCAGGGGCTCGTCGAGCTTGAGCTTGCCCTGATCGACAAGCATGCCGATCAAGGTCGATGCAATGCTCTTGGCCGTCGACCACGTCCGCGTCCGCGTCGTCATGTCGACGCCGTCAGCGTAGCGTTCAAGAATGATGCGGCCCTTGTGGACGACCAGCAGGCTCAGGGTGTTCTGCTCGGGGGATGGCCGATTGAAGGCCCAGTCGGACGCGGCCTGAAGCTTCGCGGCATCAACACCCGCCGGCAGGGGCTGCTTCACAACGAGATCGCCGTCAGGCCAGGCGATCGTGGCCGGGTTGCCGGCCGGTGGCGGCGAGGAGATCTTCGGCAGGCTCTCGATGTCGTCGAGTGTCTGGTTCGGCGAGAGGATGACGCATCCAATGCCTTCGCGGA
>CAZLJG010000267.1:0-4642 GCA_964559545.1 uncultured Solibacteraceae bacterium
GACTGGCGATGCTACAAGCCATGGAGCCGTCGGGCTTCAGCCCGACGGTTACAGCCGGGCTGAAGCCCAGCTGCTCCGAAACCAATGTCGCTTCTAGTAAGCGGCAGCGTAACAGTCCCTGCGCGGATCGGCCCCGGCGATGCGGGTGCCCGTGCGGAGATCGATGAGCACGGCGGTGGCGCAGCCGCTGATGGAGAGCGGCGCGACCATGCGGACGTCGTGGCCGCGGGCTTTGAGGGATTCAAAGACCGCGGGCGCGATGCCGGTTTCGAGATCGAGCCTGTTGGCCTCGATGCGGTGCGGCCAGAACGAGCCGAGGAAGTGGAACGTCTGGATGCGCGGCAGTTCGAATGCCGTGTGGAGATTCGGATACCACGCGCCCTGGAACTCCAACACGTTGAGCAGCGCCTGAAGAATCGTCTGCTCCTGGTTGTCTCCTCCTGGTGTGCCGAGGGCCATGTAAGGCTGCCCGTTGCGCAGGACCAGGCTCGGCGTGAGCGTGTACCGAGGCCGAGACCGCGGACGCAACTGCGCCGCCCGATCCCGATCGAGCCAGAACTGTTCTCCGCGCGTCGAGAGCCCAATCCCGGTGTTGCCCGCGATCACGCCACCCGTGATCCAGCCACCTGAGGGCGTCGAATCAAACACGTTGCCGGCCTTGTCCACAATGGCGATGTGGGTTGTGTCCTTGAGGGACGGGTCCTCGTCGCCAGGGCGCACGGGGCCGCCCTCGGAGCGGTCGGGCTTCAGCCCGGCGCCTCCAACGAGCCCGGCGCCTCCAGCGATGCCAGCCTTCCAGTACTTCCACTCCTTGACCTTGTCGTCGAACGGGAGCGGATCACCGGCGATCTGCGCGGTCTGCGCCTTCATCATGTCGATCTGGCTGGCGCGCTGTTTGGCGTAGGCCTTCGAGAGTAGTCCCGTCTGCGGCACATCAACAAACGTCGGGTCGGCGTAGTAAGTGTCGCGATCCGCGTAGCCCATCTTCATGGCTTCGGTCACCACGTGCAGGTAGTCGGCGGAGTTGTGGCCCATCGCCTGGAGGTCGAAGTTTTCGAGGATGTTCAACGACTGAAGCATTGAAGGCCCCTGACTGTTGAAGCCCTGCTTGAAGATCTGGAATCCACGATAGGTGATCGAGGTCGCCGGTTCGACGCGTGAATAAAACTCGGAGAAGTCGCTTTCGTCCCACGGCATGCCGTGTTGTTTCAGGAACGCGACGATCTCCTGCGCGATGTCGCCTTTGTAGAACCGGTCGCGAGCGGCCACGACTCCCGCGACCCGACCTTTCCCTGCGGCTGTTCGTTCCGCATCAACCATCTTCTGCAGGGTGGCGGCCAGGTCGGGAAGCGCGATCGTGTCGCCTGCCTCGTACAGTGTGCCGTCGGGCTTGAGCCAGGTCTTCTGATTGGTCGGCCACTGGTCGATGAACCGGCGCTGGCCGGCAATTGATCGTGCCGTGCGGGGCCGCAACGGGAATCCGTCACGCGCATATTCGATCGCCCGCGCTGACACCTGCGCGAACGACATCGTCCCCCACTTCTCAAGTACCGTCAGCGCGCCGTGCAGCGCGCCAGGCACCACGACCGGGTCAAGACCGGAGCCGGCGAGTGTCCGGTTCCGCGACGTATACCAGTCGATGGTCGCGCCACGCGCCGCCCATCCCTGCCCAACAATCGACGTCACCGTCTTCTCACTCTGGGGATACACAAGAATCAGCGACTCGCCGCCCAGGCTGTACAGGTCCTGCTCAACCACCCCGCCGACGAGCAATGCGGCCACGCCGGCATCAAACGCGTTGCCACCCTGCTGCAAAATCTCCATCGCCACCGACGTCGTCAGCGGATGCCCGGCCGATACGCCCGCGTTCCGGCCCATCACCGGGGGACGTTGGGCAAACACCGGCACGGACAGGACGAGGACCAGGGCGGCGGCGAGCATCTGGGCGGTTCGGGACATGGGGGCATTGTAGTGCTCGGTGCTTTGTGCTGGGTGCTCAGTGCTGTGCTCGGTGCCAAGTGCACAGTGCACGGTGCACCCGCCTCCGCCAAGGCTTCGGCGGGGCGAGCCCGGCACCCAGCACCGAGCACCCAGCACCCAGCGCAGGCACTCAGCCCCGAGCACTGAGCACAAAGCACTCCGGCCCGGTGTCTAATGTGACCAAACCCCGAATCGCGGAGGCGTGTGATGGTCCGTTCCGTCGTGCTTGTGTGTCTCGGTGCTGTCGCCGTCGCAAATGTCGCGGCCGCGCAGACACCTCCGCCCCCACCACCGCCCGGGTCAAACATGACGTTCGGCGACGGCAACCAGGCCGACGCGGCGCCTGTGGTCGGCACGGGGTCAATCAGCGGCATCGTGACCGACGGCACCACCGGTGCGCCGGTCGCGGGCGCGCTGGTCCAACTTGTGGGCGGTGCCGGACAGGCCGGCAGCCGGCCGCGTCAGATGACCGACGCCAAAGGTCGCTTCATTTTTACGCAGTTGCCGGCGTTTCCCGACTACACGCTCATCGCATCGCGGGTCGGCTACCTCGAAGGCGGCTATCGTCGTCAACCCGGTGCGCCGATCCAGGTGCGCATCGGGCTCAAGGACGGTGAATGGTTCACCGGCGGCAACATCACGATGTATCGCCCGAGTGCCATTTCAGGCACGGTGGTTGATGAACGCGGCGATCCCCTCGTGGGCATCCCTGTGCGAGTGCTTGTCAGCGCATTGGTGGGCGGTCACAACCGCTGGGCCGCAGGCCAGACCGTCCTGACCGATGACCGTGGGGCGTATCGCATCGCCGGCCTGATGGCGGGCCGCTATGTGGTGCATGTGCCGTCGGTGCAGGTCACACTGCCAAGCGGTGAAGCGGCGCTGTATCGCACGGTGCGTCCGGCCGGGACGGCCGCCACAGACGCGTCGCAGACATCACACGTCATCAGAGCATCCGATGGCACCGGCATGATGGTCGGTCACTTCCCGGCCCCGCCCCCTGATGGCAGGGGCTCGGCGTACCCGATGGTGTTCCATCCGTCGGCACGGTCTCTCGCCACCGCAGAAGTCATCGCGCTCGAGTTCGCAGAGGAACGCGCAGCGGTCGATGTGCAGATGCGCCCTGTGCCCACCGTCACCATCTCGGGCATCGTCTCGGGTCCTCCAGAGGCCGTGGGTGGAGTCGCAGTGCGATTGATGCCGGCCGGCAGTGAGTCACTGGGCCTCGGCAGCGAAGCGGCCCTGACGAAAGCCGACAGCACAGGGGCGTTCACGCTGCATCAGGTGCCCGAGGGCGACTACGTGCTGCTGACAGGCCGGGCGTACTCCGAATACCGCTTGTCATCAGCGTCAAGTTCCGCACAACGTCTCGCCCCGTCAGGGCTGAATCCGTTTGTCAGCCGGATGAGTTCGTCGCAGGTGGCGGGCGCCAACGGCATCATGTTTTCGACTCAAGGAATGCAGGGCGTGGATGCCCCAGGCCGCCTGGCGCTCAGCGTGGGCAACCAGTCGATGACCGGCATCGTGGTGCCATCGGTGCGCGCCGTCAAAGTGTCGGGCCGATTCCAATGGGACGGGTCTGACACGCGGCCGGCGGCCGCGGAGTTCGGTCCTTCCGTCCGGCTCGAACCGGCGGATGGCGATTTGATGCAGGGCATGCACTTCGCGATGAGCCCGCGGGCCACGCCAGGCGCCCCTGGGCCAACTACGTTCACCATCGACAACGTCGTGCCTGGGCGCTACGTGATCGGCGAAATCGCGGCATCGACATTCCGCCTGGTTGGCGCGGAGTGGAACGGCCGCAACCTGATCGACACCCCGCTCGAAGTTGATGGTGAGGGTGACATCACGAACGTCGTCATCAAACTCGCTGCCGTGTTGAACTCGGTTACCGGAGTGGTGCGCGACGCGGCTGGACGAGTGGCCACCGACGGCGCCGTCCTCACGTTCCCAGCCAATCCTGAGGCCTGGAAGATGATGGGCATCAGCGCTCAGCGATTTCGCACCAGCACGATCGTCGCGGATGGCACGTATCGAGTGACGTTGCTTGTTCCTGGCGACTATCTGCTGGCCGCCGTACCGATGGAAGATCGCGGCAAGTGGGTGGACCCGGAATTCCTCGCGTCACTCGCGGCGACGGCGGTGCGCCTGAAGATCGACGCCAACACCGTCGTCACCCAGGAACTCCGGCTGAGCGGTGGTGGCCGATGATCCGGCTGGGATGTGCACTCGCGCTGACCGCCACCCTCTCGGCGCAACAGCCACCGCCACCGCCGCCGCCCCCGCAGCCGCCGCCCCAGCGGGACACATCGGCCATCATTCCCACACGTTTTGGCACCGGAGTCGTGAGCGGCATTGTGACCCTCGGCGACGAGGCCGGCACACCCGTGCGACGTGCAGTGGTGACGCTCGTGTCCACTGACGGCCTCGACCCACGCAGCACCATCAGCGATGACGAAGGTCGTTTCAGCATCGGCGGATTGCCGGAGGGTCGCTACAACCTTCAGGCGCTCAAGGCCGCACACCTGACGATGGCGCATGGAGCGCGGCGTCCTGGCCGGCCTGGCACCGCGTTGGTGGTGGGTCCCGGTGCACGACTGACCGATGTGCGTCTGACGTTGCCGCGCGGGGCCGTGCTCGGTGGGCGCATCACGCTCGACGACGG
>CAZLJG010000268.1:0-3385 GCA_964559545.1 uncultured Solibacteraceae bacterium
ACCCCGAAGAGTTCAGGCTCAGGGAACATGACACCGGCATCCACCAGCACGGCGGTGTCGCCGCAGGCGATGAGCATCATGTTCATACCGAACTCACCGAGGCCCCCGATGGGGATGACCTCGACGGCCGGTGCACCGACAGTCGTACTCTGTGCCGTCAACATCGACAGCGACCTTCACACTCTCGTTCGAACACCAGCCACGTCGAGCGGGCGCTCAACGATGGGCAGGACCTCGGCGCAAGGCGCGCCGTGAAACGGTCGATGTGTCCGACCTGTGGGTCGCTGGGACAACCCGTGAAAACAGGCGGGAAAACTGCTGCGGACTATAACACAGGGGGCGAGTCAGTACAAGGGGCTCTACGCCGACGCCTTCAGCCGGGCGAAGAACTCAGTGAGTCGCGCGAAGTCTTCGAGCGTCAATGTCTCAGGCCGACGTTTGCCGTCGATCCCCGCAAGCGCCAGGACGGCAGGGGCGGTCGGTTCGAGCGGCTTCAACGCGTTGGCCAGGGTCTTCCGGCGCTGCGAGAACGCGCCCTTGACCAACCGCTCGAACAACGCGTCGTCCACGATCCGCACGGGGCTGCGGCGGAACGTCATCCGAATCACGCTCGAACGCACCTTCGGAGGTGGCGTGAAGGCCGTGGCCGGCACGTCGAGGCGCCGGTCGATGTCGGCGTAGATTTGCGCAAAGATGCTGAGCACGCCGTAGTCCTTCTTGCCGGGCTTGGCGACCAGGCGGTCAGCCACTTCGCGCTGCACCATCAACGTCGCGTCGGTGAGTGTGCCGTGTGCGCGTGACAGCTCAATCAGTCGAAACAGAATCGGCGATGACAGGTTGTACGGGAGGTTGCCGACCACGCGGAACCGGCGCGGCACGTCAGTGGGGGAGCCAGGCGGACGATTCGGCTGCAGCGCGGTCAGAAACGACAAGACGTCAGTTTTGAGAAAGTCTGCGGTGATCAGGCTCACGTTGGCAGGCACGTGGGTGGCCAACTCGCGGGCCAGATCGCGATCGATCTCGACGGCGAGGATCGGTGCGCCCGTCTCGGCCAGCGGCAGTGTGATGGCTCCGGCGCCCGGCCCGATTTCGAGCAACACATCCTGCGGCTGCACATCGATGGTGGCGACCACCTTCTGCGCCCACGACGGCGCCAGAAAGTGCTGACCAAAACGTTTGCGGGGCCGGTGACCGGCAGGACGACGGGCGCGGGTGGGCGAACTCACCACTCGAGTGTACTCTGGAGCGCATGCCCGCCGGTCGCCATGCTGACGTCAAGATTGTGCCGTTCCAGCCGGCACACGCCGAGGCGTTTTATCGACTCAATCGCGCCTGGCTCGACGCACACGCGTTGTACGAGGCGGCCGATGAAGTGCAGCTCGCCGATCCACAAGGCGCCGTGATCGATGCCGGCGGTGCCGTGTTCATCGCGGAACGTGATGGGGAAGTCGTCGGCACCGCCGCGGTCGCGCCGCACGCACCCGGCGAAGTGGAACTGCTGAAGGTCACGGTCGCCGACGCGATGCGCGGCAGCGGCCTCGGTCGTCGTCTGGTCGAGGTGTGTATAGCGCAGGCCACGACCGTGATTGGCGCACACACCATGATGCTCGTCTCAAGTTCGCGCCTGCAGGCCGCGCTGCGCCTCTACGAACGCATGGGCTTCACGCACCGACCGCTGCCATCGCCGTTGCCCTACGAGACGGCGGATGTGTGTATGGAGCTTCGCCTGTCGGCCCGCTCCAAACCAGCGGGCCCTACGTAGGGTCCCCGCGCCAGTACTTCTCCTCGATCTCCATGATCTCCTCCTCGTCGAGCCCGAAGTAGTGCCCGACCTCGTGGATGAGCGTCTCCCCAATCCCCACCACCACATCGTCATCGTCGAGACTGTCTTCGAGGATGGGATTGCGGAAGAGCGTGATCTTGTCGGGGAGTGTGTTGCCGTGATTCCACTGGCGTTCGGGGAGTGGGATCCCTTCGTAGAGCCCGTACAGCGAGTCGGGTGGTTCGATCTCGACCTCCGCGAGTTGTGCGGGTGTCGGGTCGTCTTCGACGACGATGGCCATGTTGGTCATCGCCGCGCGAAACTTCTCGGGCAGGGAGTCGATGGCTTCGTCGACGAGGGCTTGAAATCGATTAGCGGGAAACGCGGCCGGGTCCATGCAGTCGATAGTACGCGCAGTGGGGGCGAATCGAGCAGCGGTCGCACAGCGGCTTGGGCTTGCAGATGCGCCGGCCGTGCAGGATGAGTGTGTCCGACGCCACGGTCCACCGCTCAGGAGGCAGGAGTTTTGTGAGCGCTGTTTCGGCGGCGACTGCGTCCTCGGTGGCTTTTCCCTTCAGGAATCCTATGCGGGTCGCCACGCGCAGCACATGCCGGTCCACCGGAAATCCCGGAAGGCGAAACGCGTGGCCGCGTACGACGTTGGCGGTCTTGCGCCCGACACCAGGTAGCGCGACAAGCGCGTCCATGTCGGAGGGAATCTCGCCGCCATGGTCTTCGACAACAGCAGTCGCCATACCCAGCAGGCTCTTCGTCTTCGCGCGAAAGAACCCGGTGGACTGAATCATGCCTTCGAGCGTCGCCTGGTCAGCGTCGGCCAGCGTGCGGGCATTCGGATATTTCTTGAAGAGTGCGGGTGTGACCTGATTCACCCGCGCGTCGGTACACTGCGCTGAGAGAATTGTCGCGACGAGCAGCTCATACGGCGTTGTGAACGCGAGCTCGGTCCACGCATTTGGATGCATGGCATCGAGCGCATCAAAAACGTCGGGGGCCTTTTTCATCTAGTGGAGCGGTCCCTGCGGCCAGCCCTGCGACTGCTGCGCCTGGGCGTCCTGCATCGAACGCATTTGTTCCTGGAGCGCGTTGATGAGGCCGGGCACCACACTGAAGGGGAGGGCGATGCGCGAGACGACCGGCGCTTTGACCTGTTGATGCTCCTCGGCGCTTTTGATGTCGCGCTCGGAAAGCGGACGGACGTCGCAGAACGTCAACGTCATGTCGAACGGCGTATGGCCGACCGCGCAGAAGTTGGCGTACGTGCGCGTGCTGTCCGTCGATTCGTCAGGGACGATCGTGAAGCTGAGCTGTTTGGCGGGAGTGGACATGTCAGTACTTTCTCATGACGCCGACCACCACGCCCTGCAATTGCACCATCGACGGGTCCATGATCATCGGCTGCATGGCCGGATTGGCCGGCTGCAACCGCACACGCCCGTTTTCCCGGTAGAACTTCTTCAGCGTGACATCCAGGCCACCGACGAGCGCAATCACCATCTCGCCGTTGTCCGCCGTCTTGCGGTCTTCGACGATGACGAAGTCGCCGTCGCGAATCTGTTCATCGATCATCGATCCTCACATGAGTGAGCTTCACCAAACCCTGCG
>CAZLJG010000268.1:3395-4640 GCA_964559545.1 uncultured Solibacteraceae bacterium
CTGCTCGTCGATCATCGAGTCGCCCTTGACGCGCAGCACGTAGGTGTCGCGCCGGCCGACAAAATCCTCAGGCACCGCGAAGGTTTCGTTGCCCGCGACGGCCTCAATCGGCACACCCGCGGCGACATACCCGAGCATCGGCAGCTCGACGGCGCGTTGCCCTGCGCGCGCGGCGAGCAGCTCCACCGACCGGCTCCGATTCCAGAGGCGCCGGATGAAGCCCTTTTCCTCCAAATTGGTGAGATGCTTGTGCACCGTCGCGAGCGAAGAGAGACCAAAACGACGGCCGATTTCCTCCAGACTTGGCGCGTAGCCATGCTGCTGGATGAACTCCTGAAGGTAGTCGAGAATCTCGCGTTGGCGCTTGGTAAGGGGCTGCACAGGGCGACTCTATGCAAAGAGAAGGCGAAAGTCAACGCATGTGCGACGTTGTCGGCTTCGGCGAGAACTCGGTCGATCTGATGGCGACTGTGGCGGGGTTTCCTGGCCCCGATGGGAAGGCCCCGATCGAGTCTTTGGAGACGTTGCCCGGGGGGCAAATTGCCACGGCCATGGTCGGGTGCGCGCGACTCGGGCTTTCCGTGCGTTACGTGGGCACCTTCGGGAATGACGGCCATGCGACGGTGATTCGCGACGCGCTCGGCCGCGATGGTATCGACCTCTCGTTGTGCCGCACCGTCGACGCCCCGACGCGAACGGCGCTGATCGTCGTCGACACCGACACGAACTCGCGCACCGTGTTGTGGCACCGGGACCCTGCGCTGCTCTGGGGCGACGACGTGCCCGTGCACGCGGTGCTCGGCGCGAAAGTGCTCCTCGTGGACGCCACTGAACCGCTCGCCTCTGCGCGCATGGCCCGAGCGGCACGCGCCGCCGGAGTCCTGACCGTCGCCGATGTGGACGCGCACGCGCCGGGACTCGACGAGCTGCTCGCTGAGGTCGAGATCCTCGTCGTGTCCGAATCGCTGGCAGCGGACATCCGGCACTTGCACCAGCACTCCGCCGCCGGCATCGTCATCGCCACCCTCGGCCCCAACGGCGCCGTGGCCTGGGACGGCCAGACCGAACACTATTCCCCCGGCTACGTGGTGCCCGTGACCGACACCACGGGCGCAGGGGACGCCTTCCGCGCCGGCCTGATCTGGGCGCTCCTGAACCCCGGCACTTCGGAACCTCGGAACCCCGGAACCTCGGTGCTCCGGTCCCTGGACCTCGCAAACGCGACCGCGGCGCTGAACTGCCGCG
>CAZLJG010000269.1:0-3466 GCA_964559545.1 uncultured Solibacteraceae bacterium
GAAGTAGTCGAGTTTGACCTTGCTATGGGTCTGATGCTGGCGGAGATCGAAGTCCCAACGACTTCAGTTCGATGCAGGTGTCGCCCGGCGTGTACTGGATTCGGATTTCACCAAAGTCCGGCAGCCCTGTTTTCGGGCACATGGAGGTGAACTCCGGACACCGGATGTCGATTTCGTAGTCACGGTCGGGGCGGGGATTCGGAAACGTCTCAAGCGTAGCGGCCATGCTGGTATTGTAGTCAGCAAGAGGCGGGGCACAGGATTGACACCCGCCGGGGGCGGGGCTACGATACCCGCCGCTTTACAGACAAGGAGTTACACATGGCTGACGCCCGCCGCATGGGCAAGATGGAGTTGTTCGCGCATTTCGCTGACAAGTTCGACATGAAGCGAACCGTCGTGCGCGACCTCTTCGAAGAGTTGTTGGTGTTGTCCGAGAAGGAGCTGAAGCGGACGGGTGAGTTCACGCTCCCCGGCATCTGCAAGCTCGTCGTGCAGCATCGCCAGGCTCGTGATGGCCGGAATCCGGCCACCGGCGAGACCATCAAGATTCCCGCCAAGACCGTGGTCAAGGCGCGTATCGCGAAGCAGCTCAAAGACGCCGTCCTCCCGCGTAAATAGCGGCAGTCGGCAGTCGGAAAAACGTTCCGCCCGTCGGTCAGCGTGGTGCTGGCCGACGGGCGTCTTTTTTTGTTAACGTGGAGTGCTTGGCAATCACAGGAAGGACCTCGCGTGGCACAGGAGTTTGACGTCGTTGTCATCGGCGCCGGCACCGGCGGGTACGTCGCGGCGATTCGCGCCGCACAACTTGGACTCACGGTCGCAGTCGTCGAACGGCAGCCGTCCCTCGGAGGCACGTGCCTCAACTGGGGCTGTATTCCGACCAAGGCCCTCCTGGAACACGCCCATGCGCTCAAGATCGCGCAGGACGCCAAGGAGTGGGGCATTACGCTCGGCGACGTGAAGCCCGGCATCGACATGACGCGTGTCAACGCGCGGCGCACCAAGGTTGTGACAGGCCTGACCAAGGGCGTTGAATTTCTCTTCAAGAAGAACAAGATCGAGTGGGTCAAGGGCACTGCGCGCCTGGCTGGCAACGGCCGCGTCGAGGTGACCGGGGACGCTCCCACCACACTCCAGGCCAAAGAGATCATCGTCGCCACCGGGTCCTACGCGCGGAGTGTGCCGGGCATCGAGATTGACCGCACGTCGATCATCACGTCGGACGAAGCGATCGGCCTGGCCGATGTTCCGAAGTCGCTCGCGATTATGGGCAGCGGCGCTGTGGGTGTCGAGTTCGCGTCGATCTATCGGCGCTTCGGCAGCGAGGTCACGATCATCGAGTTGTTGCCGCGCCTGGTGCCGAACGAAGACGAAGCTGTGTCGGCCGAACTCGAGAAGGCATTCAAGAAGCGCAAGATTTCCGTCAAGACAGGCACCAAGGTCACCGCAGCGTCCGTGAAGGACGGCCAGGTCACGATCACGATGCAGACGGGCGATGCGGCGCTGGAGACACTGACGGTCGAGAAGTTGCTCGTCGCGACCGGTCGCGGTCCCGTGACCGACGGACTCGGCGCCGAGGCTGTCGGCCTGGTGATGGAGCGCGGCTACATCAAGGTGGACGACCTGTTCCGCACGAACGTGCCGGGCATCTCGGCGATCGGCGACGTCATCACGATGGGCACAAAGCCCCATCCGCAACTGGCGCACCTGTCGTCAGCCGAAGGCATCCTGCTGGCGGAACGGATTGCCGGGCACGACGTGAAGCCCATCAACTACGATCACGTCCCGTTCTGCACCTACTGCGATCCGGAGATCGGCAGCATCGGTCTCACCGAGAAGGAAGCCATCGCCCGCGGCTACGACGTGCGCGTCGGCATCTTCCCGTTCGGCGTCCTCGGCCGCGCGAAGATCGCCAACGAAACCGAAGGCTTCGTGAAGATCGTGGCCGAGAAAAAATACGACGAGCTGCTCGGCGTCCACATGATTGGCCCCCGAGCCACGGAGCTTGTGGCGGAGGCCGGCGTCGCGCTGCGCCTGGAAGCCACCGTCGAAGAACTCATCCGCACGATTCATGCGCATCCGACAATGTCGGAAGCCGTGGGTGAAGCGGCGCACGCCGTCCATGGCGCTGCGATTCACATGTAAGCGGAGCACATAAGAGATGGCGATCGAAGTCACGATGCCCCAGATGGGCGAGTCAATTGCGGAAGGCACTGTCGTCCGCTGGATCAAGAAGGTCGGCGATACGGTGGACAAGGATGAACCCTTGTTCGAGATCTCGACCGACAAGGTGGACGCGGAGATTCCGTCGCCCGCGGCCGGTGTGCTTCTCGACATCAGCGTGAAGGAAGGCGAGACCGTTCCGATCAACAGCGTCGTGGCGCTTATCGGTGCTGCGGGCGAGAAGCCCGCCGGTGGGGCCCAGGCTGCCGCGCCAGTGCCGGCCGCCTCCGCGCCTGCTGCTGCCGTGGCCCCTCCGGCCTCCGTCGCCGCAGCGCCAGTCGCCCCAGCAGCGCCTGCCGTCGCGGAGGATTCACTCGAGGGGCGCCTGCGCACCAAATCGTCGCCTGTCGTCCGAAACATCGCGAAGGAACACGGCATCGACATCAGCACGCTGAATGGGTCGGGCATCTCGGGTCGCGTGACCAAGAAGGACATCGAAGCCTTTGTCGCCAGCGGCGCGAGCGCCCAACCTCGCCCAACCTCACCCAACCCCACCCAACCGACCGCGGGCGCGCCCCAGACCAGCGCGCCGTCCGTGCTCCCAACCGTGAAGGCGTTCGCCCCTGGCGAAAACGTGCGGATCGAGCCGATGGGGGTGATGCGCAAGAAGATCGCCGAACACATGGTGATGAGCCTGCGCACGTCGCCGCACGTGTACTCGGCGTACGAGGTGGACTTCGGCCGCATCGACGAGATTCGCAAGAAGAAGAAGGCCGAATACGAGGCCGCCGGGCTGAAGTTGACGTACACCGCATTTATCGCGAAGGCGACGGTGGACGTGATTCGGCACTTCCCGTTCACCAACGCCTCGATCGACGGCGACAACATCGTCTACAAGCGCGACATCAACCTCGGCATCGCCGTGGCCCTGGATGCTGGGCTGATCGTGCCGGTCATCAAGAATGCCGACGAACGCAACATGATCGGCATGTGCCGCGCGATTCAGGATTTGTCGGGCCGCGCGCGCAGCAAACAGTTGAAGCCGGAAGAAGTGCAGGGCGGGACGTTCACCATCACGAACCCGGGCATCTTCGGCGCGACGTTTGGCTTGCCGGTCATCAGTCAGCCCCAGGTCGCGATCCTCGGTGTGGGCACGGTCGAAAAGCGTGTGGTGGTCGTGGACGACATGATTGCCATCCGTCCGATCTGCTACCTGACGCTTGGATACGACCATCGATTGATCGATGGGGCCGACGCCGGCCGGTTCCTCCAGGCGCTCAAGGAACGGCTGCAGAACTTC
>CAZLJG010000269.1:3566-4632 GCA_964559545.1 uncultured Solibacteraceae bacterium
CTGCTGCTCGAACATCCGCCTGTCATCACGCTGGGCGTGAAGACGCGGCAGGGGCCCAATCACATCATCGCGTCAGATGAGGAACTTGCCCGCGAGGGCGTGGTGGTGCACGAGACCGGACGTGGCGGTGACGTCACGTATCACGGGCCCGGCCAGCTTGTCGGGTATCCGATTCTCGATCTCCGGCCCGACCGTTGCGACGTGCATCAGTACGTGCGCGACCTCGAAGAAGTCCTGATTCAGGCGCTGAAGGATTTTGGAATCACCGGCACGCGCGTACAGGGCCTTTCGGGCGTGTGGGTGGGCGAAGCCGGGAAGGAACGGAAGATCGCGGCGATTGGCGTGCGCATCAGCCGGTGGATTACGAGCCACGGCTTCGCGCTCAACGTCGCCACGGACCTGCGTCACTTCCGACTGATCGTTCCGTGCGGGATCGCCGACAGGGGCGTCACCTCGATCGAACAGGAACTCGGCCGCCGCGTGCCAATGGCCGAGGTCGAGGCGTCAGTCGAGCGCGCATTCGCCGCCGAGTTCAGCTGAGGCTGTTCATAACGTCCGTGCGCTCCTGCGCACTCAGCGACGGCACGATGCGCGCCTGAATCCTGCCGCCACCAAGCGTCAGGGGCAGCAGGCACGCAGGACCTCGCAATTCAAATTCGCCACTGAGAATCGTTACGCCCGGTGTGTCGCGCCTGGTGCCGCTGAGCAACCCCTCGACGATCGGTGCCGTTGCGGCTCCGATGGCGTACGGGCGAACCGGCCACTGCGGGGCGAGCTGTTGCGACAGCGCGCGTAGCCGGTGGGCCGGCACACGATCGGTCAGCAGCGACCCGCCGATCGTGGCGGAGGACCACGCGGCCACAAACGCCGACGGCCTTCCGCAGACGGTGACACTGACGTCGGCGCCTGATCCGTCACATTCAAGACCGGCAAGTGTGCGGGCCGCCCCTGTCATCGCGGCGCCGGCACTGCCAACGATGCGGTCGGCAGGCACCGAGAGTTCGCGCACGGCGGCTTCCATCAGCCACGTCTGATTGGTGCCGGCGAAAACACACGGCGCGGTCGC
>CAZLJG010000270.1:0-2304 GCA_964559545.1 uncultured Solibacteraceae bacterium
CGGCGCGGGCTGGAATGTCATCAAGGTCCTCTGGGGCTCCGAGTGGGACGAACTGCTCGCGAAGGACACCGAAGGCCTGCTCGTCAAGCGCATGGGCGAAATCGTTGACGGTGAATACCAGCGCTACGTCGTCGAAGACGGCGCTTTCCTGCGCAAGCACTTCTGGGGCGCGGACCCGCGTCTCGAAGCGATGGTGCGGCACCTGTCGGACGATGACCTGAAGAAGCTGCACGTGGGCGGCCACGATCCCGTGAAGGTATACAACGCGTATCGCGCGGCGACGACCACCAAGGGCGCGCCGACCGTGGTGCTCGCGCGCACGATCAAGGGCTACGGCCTCGGCGAAGCGGGTGAGGGCAAGAACATCACCCACCAGCAGAAGAAGATGAATGAGGGCGACCTCAAACACTTCCGCGGCCGGTTCGGCATTCCGATCTCCGACGACAAGATCGCGGATGCGCCGTTCTACAAGCCCGGTGCCGACTCCGCCGAACTGAAATACATGGTGGACCGCCGCACGTCGCTGGGTGGCTCGGTGCCACGCCGTGTGGTCAAGGCCGCAAGGCTCGACAAGTCGGTCGCGACATCAGTGGCGAAGGACTTTGAAGAGTTCTACGCCGGCACCGATGGCCGCAAGGCCTCCACCACGCTGGTCTTCGTGAAGATGTTGACCAAGCTGCTGAAGGACAAGGAAATCGGCAAGCTCATCGTGCCGATCGTGCCCGACGAAGCCCGCACCTTCGGCATGGAGTCGCTGTTCAAGCAGGTCGGCATCTACTCGAGCATCGGTCAGCTCTACGAGCCGGTCGACAAGGCGCAGCTGCTCTATTACAAGGAAGCGAAGGACGGCCAGATCCTCGAAGAGGGCATCACCGAGGCCGGATCGATTTCCTCCTGGATCGCCGCAGGCACGGCCTACGCGGCGCAGGGTGTGAACACGATTCCGTTCTTCATTTTCTACTCGATGTTCGGCTTCCAGCGTGTGGGTGACTTCATCTGGGCCGCGGCCGATGCGCGCTGCAAGGGCTTCCTCCTGGGCGGCACCGCAGGACGCACGACGCTCGCCGGTGAAGGCCTCCAGCATCAAGACGGCAACAGCCACACGCTGTCGCTGACCGTGCCAACGTGCAAGTCCTACGACCCGGCGTTTGCCTACGAACTGGCGACGATCATCGAGGACGGCATCACGCGGATGTATATCAACGGCGAAGACTGCTTCTACTACATCACCGTGATGAACGAGCAGTACGACATGCCCGCGATTCCCGAAGGCAAGGACGTCAAAGCCGGCATCATCAAGGGCCTGTATCGCTACAAGGCCGCGACGAAGAAGGCGAAACACCGCGCCCAGCTGCTCGGCAGCGGCACGATCCTCAACGAAGTCGTGAAGGCGCAGGCCATCCTCGCCGATTACGGCGTCGCCGCCGACGTGTGGAGCGCGACCAGCTACAACGAGCTGTATCGCGACGGCCACGCGGCCGAACGCTGGAACCGCCTGCACCCGCTCGAGAAGCAGCGCGTGCCGTATGTGACCGAATGCCTCGCGAAGACGGACGGTGTCATCGTGGCGGCGTCCGACTACCTGAAGAGCCAGCCCGACATGATTTCGCGCTGGGTCGGTCGTCCGATGGTGACGCTTGGCACCGACGGCTTCGGCCGCTCGGAAGACCGTGAATCACTGCGCGACTTCTTCGAAGTCGACGCGCGCTACGTCGTCATCGCCACGCTGTCTGCGCTGCAGCAGCAGGGCGACATCGAGGCGTCGGTTGTGGCGAAGGCCATCACCGACCTCGGCATCAACCCGGGCAAACTTGACCCGGCGATTTCCTAAGAGAAGGGAGACTGAGAATGGCTACTGAATTCAAAGTTCCCGAGCTCGGGGAAAACGTGAAAGAAGGCGACGTCGTCCGTGTGCTGGTGAAAGCCGGCGACACACTCGACGTTGACCAGCCGATCTTCGAACTCGAGACCGACAAGGCGACGATCGAAGTGCCGTCCACCGTGGCCGGCACGATCGTCGAGATGAAGATCAAGCAGGGCGACAAGGTCAAGCCAGGACAAAGCGTCCTGACGGTTGATGGGGTCCAGGGGTCCAGGGGTCCAGAGGTCCAGGAGTCCAAGGGCACGGCCAATGGAGCCCAGGGGCTTCAGCCCCTGGGTGGGTCGGCGAAGCCGGCCGAAAAGGCGCCGGCAGAGGTTGTGAACATCGAGTCGGCGCGACCGGCAGCACCTACACCGCCCGCCGCGATGCAGGTCGGAGCCGCCGGGCTTCAGCCCGGCGGTATCGTCGTCCCGGCTGCTCCC
>CAZLJG010000270.1:2404-4615 GCA_964559545.1 uncultured Solibacteraceae bacterium
GCAGGTCGGAGCCGCCGGGCTTCAGCCCGGCGGTATCGTCGTCCCGGCTGCTCCCTCCGTCCGCCGCTTCGCGCGTGAGCTCGGTGTGGACATCGCACAGGTGCCGGGCACCGGTCCGGGCGGTCGCATCGGTCAGGAAGACGTGAAAGCGTTTGTGAAGGCGTCGATGACGTCTGGGCCTTCGACTGGCGCTCAGGGCGTGCGCATGGGCTACGCGCCACTGCCGGACTTCTCGAAGTGGGGCAGCGTCGAGAGCAAGCCGATGTCGAACATCCGCCGTAAGACGGCGGAGCACCTGACGCAGGCCTGGATGGCGCCGCACGTGACGCAGAACGACAAGGCCAGCCTGATGGGCTTTGAGGCGTTCCGCGACGACTTCGGTGCGCGCGTGGAGAAGGCCGGCGGCAAGCTGACGATCACCGCGGTCATCATCAAGATCCTCGCGGCCGCGATGGACAAGTACCCGCAGTTCGCGTCGTCAGTGGACATGGCGAACAACGCCATCGTGTTCAAGAGCTACCGCCACATCGGCGTGGCCGTGGACACGCCGAACGGCTTGCTCGTGCCGGTCATCCGTGACGTCAACAAGAAGACGATCACCGAGATCGCCGTGGACCTCGCCACGTTGTCGCAGAAGGCGCGTGACAAAAAGCTCAGCCTCGACGAAATGTCAGGCGGCGTGATGTCGGTCACCAACCTCGGCGGCATCGGCGGCACGTCGTTCACGCCAATCGTCAATCAGCCCGAGGT
Source organism: uncultured Solibacteraceae bacterium (assembly GCA_964559545.1). GTDB lineage: Bacteria > Acidobacteriota > Vicinamibacteria > Vicinamibacterales > SCN-69-37 > SYFT01. The sequence continues at coordinate 3,155 of CAZLJG010000270.1, forward strand.
CGCCATCCTCGGCATGTCACGCGGCAGCATCGAACCCGTGTGGGACGGCGAACAGTTCGTCCCGACGCCGACGCTGCCGTTGTCCCTGTCCTACGACCACCGCGTCATCGACGGCGCCGACGCCGCGCGCTTCCTGCGCTTCATCGTCGAAGCCCTCGAATCGCCGCTGACGATGGTCCTGTAAAGGTTTATTGAGATGTCTTCTTCTACGCAGTTGGTAGTCATTGGTGGTGGGCCTGGCGGGTATGCGGCGGCGTTTTATGCGGCCGACCTCGGGATGCAGGTCACGCTTGTGGATATGGAACCGAACCCGGGAGGCGTGTGCCTCTATCGCGGGTGCATTCCCTCGAAGGCGCTGTTGCACGTCGCCAAGGTGGCGAGCGAAGCGAAGCACGCCTCGCACTGGGGCCTGACGTACGCCGAGCCGAAGATCGACCTCGACAAGCTCCGCAGCTTCAAAGAGGGCGTCGTCAACAAGCTGACCGGCGGCCTGGGGCAGCTTTCCAAGCAGCGCAAGATCACGTTCATCCAGGGCAAGGCGTCGTTTGTGGACGCGAAGAACCTGTCGATCGAACTCGCCTCCGGCGGCACGCAGGCGCTCGCGTTCGAAAACGCCATCATCGCGACGGGGTCGTACCCGACGCGTATCCCCGGTCTCGACATCAAGAGCGACCGGCTCATGGACTCCACGGGCGCGCTCGACCTGCCTGAGATTCCGAAGTCGCTCCTCGTGGTTGGTGGCGGCTACATCGGCCTCGAACTCGGATCCGTCTACGCCGCGCTCGGCACCAAGGTCACCGTTGTTGAAATGACCGACGGCCTGCTCCCGGGTGCTGACCGCGACCTCGTCACCTTCCTCGCGCGTCGTCTGGAGACGACGATGGACAAGATTCTCCTCAAGACGAAGGTCACGGGGATGAAGGAAGTGAAGAACGGCATCTCTGTATCGATGGAACTTGCCGATGGATCGAAGACCGAGACCACCTACGACCGTGTCCTCGTGTCCATTGGCCGGCGTCCGAACTCTGCGATTCCTGGCCTCGACAAGACCGGTGTGGCCGTGAGCGACAAGGGTTTCATCACCGTTGACGGCCAGATGCGCACGAACGTCGCCGGCATCTCGGCGATTGGTGACGTGGTGGGTGAGCCGATGCTCGCGCACAAGGCGTCGCACGAAGCCAAGGTCGCGGTTGAAGCGATGCTCGGCCACAAGGTCGCGTTTGAGCCGCAGGCGATTCCCGCGGTGGTGTTCACCGACCCCGAAGTCGCGTGGTGCGGCCTGACGGAAAACGACGCGAAGAAGCAGGGCCGCAAGGTCGAGGTCGCGAAGTTCCCGTGGGCGGCACTCGGTCGCGCGCTCGCGATCGATCGTCCGGACGGCATGACCAAGCTCATTATCGATCCCGACACCGAACGCATCCTCGGCGTCGGCATCGTCGGTGCCGGTGGCGGCGAACTGAT
>CAZLJG010000271.1:0-4607 GCA_964559545.1 uncultured Solibacteraceae bacterium
GTGAGACCTCGCCGAGCGGCCGGGGCGCCTGATGCTGAAACAGCGTGCCAAGTTGCCGATGATCCAGCAAGACCATCTCGGTCATCCGGTCGTGGAGCCGTGCGGCCAGCCGCGTCAACTGCTCCGCCGATAGCGGGCCGGCGCTTTCGATGCGATACGCGATCCCGCGTTCAATGCGGGTGACGACGTCGAGCCCGCAGACGCGGGCGATGTCAGTGGCCTTGCTCGACCATGGGGAAATCGTGCCGGCGCGTGGCACCACAAGCAGCACACGGCCTTGATCGACCGGGGGCCACACCGCCGCGTCCGCGCCCGGACCGAGGAGTCCATCGAGCTGCTTACGTTCGGCCGGGGTGAGATCGCGCGTGGTCTCGATGACGTGGACAAAGTGCGCAGTGAGACCGGTCACGGCCTCGTCGACGCCGGCCAGCCGCGCGCGAAGTTTGTCGATTCTGAACGGCGAATGGGCGATGGCGCCGGCAGACGAGAGAATCATTTCGTCAGAGCCCTCACTTCATCAGCCGTCAGTTCGCGCACCTGACCTGGCTTGATGCGGCGATCGGTAATCGGGCCGATGCGGGTACGGCGCAGTTCCATCACAGGGTGCCCCGTGCCTTCAAACATGCGACGCACCTGGCGGTTGCGGCCTTCCTTGATCACGATTTCGATCAGGGCCTGCGGTTCGGACTTGTCAGGATACGTCCGGACGACCCGGACGCTGGCGGGCAGCGTGCGGCGGCCTTCAATCAGGATGCCGCGGGTAAGCCGCGCGAGGTCGCGTTCGTCGGGCAGTCCCGACACACGCACTTCATACGCCCGCTCAAGTTCATGCTTGGGATGGGTGACCTTCTCCGCCAGGTCGCCATCATTCGTCATGATGATCAGCCCCTCGGAGTCGTAGTCGAGACGCCCCACCGGATAGAAGTACCCCTTCACGCCGGCGCGCGCGAGCACTTCGATCACCGTCGTGCGCTGCTGTGGATCCGACCGCGTGCTCACCACTCCGCGCGGCTTGTACATCAGGTAGTACTTGCGATCCGCACCCAGCTTCAGCCGGCGGCCATCCACCCGAATGTCGTCCACCTCGGGATTGGCGCGCGTACCGAGTTCGGCCGCGACCTGCCCGTTGACCTCAACACGGCCCTGCCGGATGAGTTCCTCCGCGACCCGGCGCGACGACACCCCCGCGTGCGACAGGATCTTCTGAAGGCGGACACCCGAGGGCTTACCTGCCTTTGTTGTACGGAGCCCACGGGCTTCAGCCCGTGGGTTGTCCGCGGGGCTAAAGCCCCGCGGCTCCGACTGACGCGACTCCGATCGCCCCTTCGACGCCCCCGACTTCAGTCCCCCGACCGGGCGCACGGGCTTCGGCCGACGTGTGCCCGCAGCGGGTTTCCGCTTTGTGGGATCAGTGAATCTTTTCGTCGTCGGACGGGGTCGCGAGGTCCGAGGTCTCTGTGTTGCCATCGTCATGTGCCTCGTCAGTAGTGTCCGGTGTCGTGTCCGAAGCGGAAGCCACGTCGGCTTCGGCATCTGGTTCAAACGGCAACGCCGTCTGTGGTTCGGGTTCGTTGACGCCGCCCGGCAGGTCGAAGCCGAGCAGTTCCGACATGTCCTCCACCTTCGGCAGGTCGTTGATGTCGTTTAGACCGAAGCGCTCAAGGAAGTCGCGCGTGGTGCCGTACATGAATGGGCGGCCGACCACGGCTTTGCGACCGACAATCTTCACGAGCTTGCGATCCACGAGCGTGCCCAACACACCCGCCGTGTTGACGCCGCGAATCTCCGCAATCTCCGGCGCCGTCACCGGCTGCCGATACGCAATCACTGCGAGCGTCTCAAGTGCAGCCACCGACAACTTCGACGACGTGCGTTCGTGAAACAGTCGGCGCACCCATTCGTGGAGTTCGGGGCGCGTGACGATCTGATACCCGCCGGCGACCTCCACCAACTGGAGCCCGGCAGGACGGTCGTAATCCTGCTTCAACGCGACGATGGCAGCCTCAAGGTCTTCCTTCGGCTCGGCATCCAGCAATTTACCCAGCGCCTTCAGCGTGAGGGGCTCTGGGGAGGCAAAAATCAACGCCTCAACAATGGACTTCAACTCAGACATGACGACAGTGCCTCACGGATGGAAATCCGGCGCGCCTTGCACCTTCGCGCGCTTGTAGACCCGAATCGGGCCGAAGTTGCCCTGCTGATACACCCGCACCAGTTTGAGGCGGATCATCTCCAGCAGTGCGAGAAAGGTGACCACGATGCCGGGTTTGGTCTGGACGTCGGCGAACAGGTCCTCGAACCCACACGCATCCGTCTCCGACAACATCGTCATCAACCGCTCGATGCGGTCTTCGAGCGACATGTATTCGGCCGGCATGTAGATCTGCGGCCGCTGTTTTGCGCGCTCGATGACCTGGCGGAATGCCGCCATGAGGCTGAAGAGGTCCACCTCGACTTCGGGTTCGGGCGGATCGCCGACGACATCGGCCACGCTGCCGTCGGGCCGGCCCCACTGCGCGCTGCGCTGAATTTCGCGGTCGTGCAGCAGTTCGGCGGCGGCCTTGAACTTCTGGTGTTCGAGGAGTCGACGGACGAGCGCTTCGCGGGGATCCTCTTCGGGATCTTCCTGCGCGGGGTCGGGCCGCGGCAGCAACATGCGCGACTTGATGTGAATCAACGTCGCGGCCATCACGAGGAATTCCCCCGCGATGTCCAAATCGAGATCCTGCATCACCTCGAGGTAGTCGAGGTATTGACGCGTGACCAGTGCGATCGGGATGTCGTAGATGTTGAGCTGATGCTTCTTGATGAGATGCAGCAGCAGGTCGAGCGGGCCTTCGAACTGCGTGAGGCGCACGGGATAGGCGCCGAGCACGGATTCAAAATCCGGCGGCGCGTCTGCCGTCGTGAACGACCGCGCGGGAACGATCGGCTCAGTACTCAAGTTTCACCGCCGCCCGCACCTTCGCCATCGTCTCCTGCGCGACCACGCGGGCGCGCTTGGAGCCTTCCATCAGGATTTCGCGCAGGTACCCGGGTCGAGCCAGCACCGCTTCACGCCGTTCCCGGATCGGATCGAGCATCGTGTTCACAGCCGCGGCGAGTTTCGTCTTGACCTCAACGTCGCCCACGGTGCCCGCGCGGTAGCGCGCTTTGAGGTCGTCCACTTCTTCGCGGTTCGGGTTGAACGCGTCGTGGTAGATGAAGACCGGATTGCCTTCGACCGTGCCGGGCACGTCCGCGCGCACCCGCTTCGGGTCGGTGTACATCTGCTTGATCTTCTTCAACACATCCGCCGCCGTATCCGACAGGTCGATCGTGTTGTTGTAACTCTTGCTCATCTTCCGGTTGTCGAGCCCGGGCAGACGCGGCGTCGGGGTCAGCAGGGGCTGGGGTTCCACAAACACCTCGCCGTAGAAGTTGTGGAAGCGGCGCACGACCTCTCGGCTGAGCTCAAGATGCGGCACCTGGTCCTCACCCACCGGCACGTAGTGCGCGTTGTAGATGATGACGTCGGCGGCCTGGAGGAGCGGGTACCCCAGGAAGCCGAGGTTCGAGAGGTCCTTCTCGGCGAGCTGTTCGATCTGCTCCTTGTAGGTCGGCACACGTTCGAGCCAGCTGATCGGCGTCACCATCTGCAGAAGCAGGTAGAGCTCGGCGTGTTCGGGCACTTGCGACTGGATGAACAGGGTGCTCTTCTCGGGATCGACGCCGGCACCGATCCAGTCGGCGGCGTTGTCGAGCGCATCGGCCGTGATCGATTCGGTGGACGCGTAGTGGCTCGTCAGCGCGTGCCAGTCGGCGACGAAGTAATAACAGTCGTAGGTCTGCTGCAGCTGTTCCCAGTTCTGCAGCGCGCCGACCAGGTGGCCCAGGTGCAGGCGTCCGGTGGGACGCATGCCCGACACAACTCGCGGTTTGGTCATCACAACAACAACGTCCCCAACAAACGCTCAATGGGATCGTAGAGGTAGTCCAACGCGCCCATGAGAAACAATCCAAGAATCACAAACGCGCCGAACGGGCGCACCTGATCCACGACCCGGGCCATCGATTCCGGCAGCAGTCCCGCCAGCACGTTGCCGCCGTCGAGCGGCGGAATCGGCAGCATGTTGAACGCGGCCAGAATCAGGTTCAGGAAGATGGCCATATAGAGCACCACACTCGTCGAGGTGACGCCCGTCTCCGGCACCAGCCCGCCCTGGGCCTTCAACAGCAGGATGAATCCCACCGCCAACACCACGTTGCTCACCGGGCCCGCCAGCGCGACGAGCGCAAAATCCCGGCGCGGCGACTGCAGGTTCCGCATGTCCACCGGCACCGGCTTCGCCCACCCGAACACAGGCAGATTCGACAGCGCCAGGATCAGCGGAAATGCCACGGTGCCAATCCAGTCGATGTGCGCCAGCGGGTTCAACGTCAGCCGGCCAAGCAGCCGAGCCGTCGGATCCCCCAGCTTGTTCGCCGCCCACGCGTGCGCCGCCTCGTGAAACGACAACGAGGCGAGCAGGATCAGGAAGACGGGGATGGCAAGCTCTGGCGACAACCTACAGAAGATATCACGCGGGCTAAAGCCTTGAGGAATGAGGATTTGGGGCCGCCGGACT
>CAZLJG010000272.1:0-4596 GCA_964559545.1 uncultured Solibacteraceae bacterium
GGTGGTGTAGGTGGCGTGGGCGAAGTCCGCCGTAGCTCCGCAGGAGCGGAGGCGGATGGTGTAGGTGGCGTAGGTGGTGCGGGCATCGCCGCGTGTGTGGTCAGGTAATGAACAAACGACTGCAACGTGGGGTGTTCGAACAACACGCTCGTGCTCAACCCGAGGCCGTATCGCTCGTTGGTGCGATTGATCAAATCCGTAAACGTGATGGAGTCGAAGCCGAACTCACTCATCTCGGCGGACAGGTCGATATCGTCCGCGGGAATCTTCAGCAGCGACGACACGTCATCGATTAGCGCCTGTGCAACCTGGGCGGCCACCGCCGCTTCGTCGACCTGGATGGCCGACGCCATCGGCACCACCGCAGACTCGGAAGCAGCGCGCGGCGGCGTGAGCATCTGCCGCAGCCGGGCCGCCCGACCGTACATCACCAGGATCGCCGGGGTGTCGGCCGCGACGACGCGGTCGAGTGCGTCAAGGCCCACAGCCGTCGGCATCGGCGCCATGCCCGAATGCGCCAACATCATGCGCGCGGTGGCATCGTCCACGCCCATGCCGCCCTCAGCCCACAACGGCCAGGCGATCGCGACGGTGCGCCCGGATCGTTCGCCCGCCACGACTCGCGCCGCGCGTGTCCGCGCGAAGGCATCCAGCGCCGCATTTGCGCCGGCATAACTGCTCTGTCCGGTATTCCCCAAAGTGCCAGCGCCGGACGAAAAGAGCACAAACACGTCGAGCGGCTCGTCACGGGTGACGTCATCCAGATTGATTGCGGCACTGACCTTCACCCGGAACACCGCGTCGATGTCGGCGGTCTCCTGCCGGACGACAAACGCGTCACGTGTCACGCCCGCGCAATGAATCACGCCTGACAGTCGACCGAAGGTCCCGGTGATCCACGCGTGCGCGGCCGCCACGTCCGCGTGATGCCCGACGTCCGCGCGACGATAGGCCACCTCCGCCCCGCCCTGCCGAAGCGACGCCATCCACGCGTCATCATCCTGATCGGGCTCGCGCCGTCCGGTCAGGATCAGCCGCACGCCGGGCGTGGACGCCAGATGTGCAGCGACCACGCGACCGAGCGCGCCGAGTCCACCGGTAATCCAATACACTCCGCCCGCCTTTGCCGGGAACAGCGCCCGCTGCTCAGACACGGCAACTTCCGTCAGACATCGGATGAGCCGCTCGCCACGGTACAGGACTTCATTCACGCCCGCGCACGCGATGAGTTCCGCCGCGACCACGGCGGCCCGATCATTCGTGGCAGGAATCGTGACCAGGCTCGCGTGTGTCCGTGGGTGTTCCAGGTGGACGGACTTGAGCAACCCTGCCAACGCCGCCCGCCGGACGGTGTCGACCGACTCGTCGCCCACCACCAGCACCTGCCGCTCGCGCGTCGGCTCCGCCGCAAGTCGTGGCCGCAGATGGTCGGCCAGAGCCACGAATGTGACGTGACCGCTGGTGTCCGCATCACTCGCCGGCAGAACGATCACCGCAGCGCCCGGCACCGCGCGGACCACGTGGGACTCCACGTCCGCGTCGGCCTGCATGAGCACCACGAGACGGTCCGTCGTTGCCGACCGTGCCGCATCCACTCCGCGCGCGACCAGCGGTTCCGGCATCCACTGCTGCTCGAAGAACAGGACAGCGGACGCCGCAGTTGCCACCGCAGGCGCTGCCATGGCCCTCGACACAAGACCCTCACACACCGCACAGACTTCGCCGGACGCGTCCGCCAGCGTGACATCACACACCACCTGCATCACGTCGTCGCTCCCGCCTCGCCGGCGGACATGCGCCACCACGCGCGGCGGCAACGGACGATACAGGTGGACCACCGCGACGGACTGGGGGACAAACGTGCGGCGATCGTGGCCTGAGTGCGCGGCGGCGAGTCCAATGGCCGCCTGGAATGCGCAGTCGAGTACGCGCGGTTCAAGGGCCATGCTCGCGTCGTGTGCGGACACCTCGATCTCGGCAAGCACGTCGTCGACGCCGGCGCGCAGTCGCTGGAGTCCCTGGTAGGAACGGCCGTAGGCCACGTCGCGAGCGGCGAACTCTGCGTAACACTGTGCGGCGGTCATCTCGACGTCACAGCGCTGCGCGATCGCCGTCAGGTCGATCGACGCCGGCTCACGCCGCGATGACCGCAACCCACCGCGGCAATACACGTTGTCGCCTGACCGCACCTCCCACCGGATCGCCCCCTCGGCGTCACGGGTCAGCCACACTTCAACATCGGTGGAGCCATCACCCGCGACGACCGGACGGGACCACACCACGTCCACGACCTCATCAAGGTCACCACCGCCGGCCAGTGCACCCGCCGCGCGTGCCATCTCCAGGCACGCCGTGCCCGAAAGCATGGCGGTGCCCCCGATGACGTGATCGGTCAGGAAGGATTCCGTGCCGTCGAACCGCGTCGCAAATTTTGGTCCCGCGAAATCGGAGATGTTGCGATCGATCAGCGGGTGCAGCCGGGCCATCGGCGCGAGGCCTCCGGTCCGCTCAGCGGGTGTCTCGATCCAGTACCGGCTCTGGAGGAAGGGATACCCGGGCAGACTCACACGGCGTGGCCGCACGCCCTGCCACGCAAGGTGCCAGTCGACCGTCATCCCCTGCACCCAACTCCGAGCCACCTGGCTCCACTTGCGCTTGGTGATCCATGCCTGCAGCATCGCCTTTGCGTCCTGGTCGGACGCCAGGAATCCGAGGGCATCGCCGTCGCCGCGCACTTCCCCCTCACTGAACTCGCTGCGATCACCTGTGCCGGCCAGCCATGCCTCAAGCCGCTCGCGCAGTTCGCTGGTGGTCCTCACCCACAGAGCCAGCCGCGTACTCAATGCCTCGCGGCCCACCTGCAGCGTGTATGCGATGTCACGCAGCGGTGTGGCGGCGTGGCGGTCGTCGGCCAGCCACCGAGCGAGGCCGCCGACAACCGCGCGCAAACGATCCGCATTACGCCCCGACAACACGATCAGGTGCGATTCCGAGTCATCCGGCACCACGGGAGGCAGTGGCGGTGCGTCGGCCACGATGACGTGGGCGTTGGAACCACCCGCACCAAACGACGAGAGCGCCGCGATGCGCGGCCCGTCGGTCGGCCACGGTTCGAGCACGCGTTGCACACGGAACGGCGTCTGCGCGAAATCGATATGCGGGTTGAGCGTGTCCGCGTGCAACGACGGCACGAGCTGGCCGTGTTGCAGCTGCAGGAGCACTTTGGTCAGCCCGGCAATGCCGGCTGCCGACTCCGCATGCCCGATGTTCGACTTGATCGAACCGATCGCGCAGTACCCGGTGTCGCGGTTGTCGGAGGCATACGCCTGCGTCAAGCCGGCGATCTCGATGGGATCGCCGAGCACGGTCCCGGTGCCATGGGCTTCGACATACCCGATGTCGCGTGCGTGGACACCGGATCGCTCCAGCGCTCTCGCGATGAGCCGGCGCTGGGCCTGTGGATTCGGGACGGTGTAGCCGTGCGTCTTGCCTCCGTGATTCACACTGGTGGCACGAATCACGCCGTAGATGTGATCGCCGTCGCGCTCAGCCTGCGTCAGCGGCTTGAGCAACACACAACCCACGCCTTCGCCGGGAATGATGCCGTCACCGCCGTCGCCAAAACTACGGCAGCGGCCGTCGCTGGACAGGAACCGCCCCTGCGTCAGGCCGACGTACTTGTTGGGATGCAGCGACAGATTCACGCCACCGGCCAACGCCATGTCGCACTCACCCGACCGCAGGCTCTCACACGCCAGATGCAGTGCGGTCAGAGACGACGAGCACTGCGTGTCGACGGCGAGACTCGGCCCCTCAAAGTTGCAGATGAACGACACGCGGTTCGCGATGCTCGCCGGGCTGCCCGACGTGGCCACCGGCGTGCCATTGCGGCTCGCCTCAAGCCCGTAGAAGGGATACTCCTCATACATCACACCGACAAACACACCGACAGGTGCGGGTTTCGTCAGGTCGCGGCAATATCCGGCGTCTTCGAGGGTGTGCCACGCCGTCTCGAGGAAGAGGCGTTCCTGCGGGTCGAGCACTTCGGCTTCGCGCGGCGAGATGTTGAAGAACCGCGCATCAAACGCATCCACATCGTCGAGGAACCCGCCCCACTTGCAGCGGGTGCTGCCGGCCCGTTGACCGGTGGGATCGTAGTACTTCGAATGATCCCAGCGCGACGACGGAATCTCGGTGATGCAGTCGCGACCAGCGGCCAGGTTCGCCCACAACGTCTCGAGATCGGGCGCCTGCGGATACCGACCGCTGAGGCCGATGATGGCAATCGCATCCACCGCAGGACGCGTGGGTGACGACGGTCTGACCATCACAGCGGGCTCCTGTGTGTCGGCAGTCGCTGCGGACGAAGGCCGAGAGACGATGCCGAGTGCGTCATGAAGGCGAGGTCCGTGCGCGCCGATGAAATAGTCGGCGAGGCCGGCCAGCGTCTGGTGTTCGAACAACAGCGTTCGCGAGAGTGGACCAAACGTCTTCTCAAGGTGCGTGGTGACATCCACCACAAGAATCGAATCGATGCCGTAGCGCTCCAGGGGCGCGTGACGATCGAGACGCGCGGGGTCAATGCGGATCGCTTCC
>CAZLJG010000273.1:0-4567 GCA_964559545.1 uncultured Solibacteraceae bacterium
CTACGTGACCGACGACGGCGCGGAGACGGACCTGGACCTGGGGCACTACGAACGGTTCACCAACATGGTGGCGACGCGGAACAACAACTGGACCACCGGCAAGATCTACGCATCGGTCATCCAGAAGGAACGCCGCGGGGATTACCTGGGACGCACGGTGCAGGTCATTCCGCACATCACCAACGAGATCAAGGACGCGATCCGATCCGCCGCGTCAGGCGTGGACGTGTTGCTGGTCGAAATCGGCGGCACGGTCGGCGACATCGAGAGCCTCCCGTTCCTTGAAGCCATCCGCCAGTTCCGCCAGGACGTCGGCCGCGAGAATGCGCTCTTCATCCACCTCACGCTTGTGCCGTACATCGCGTCGGCCCACGAACTGAAGACCAAACCGACCCAGCACTCGGTGCGCGACCTGCGATCCATCGGCATTCAGCCGGATGTGCTGCTCTGCCGCACCGACCGGCCGCTCGATCCGGATATGAAGGGCAAGATTGCGCTCTTCTGTGACGTGGACGAGGAAGCCGTGATCACCGCGCGCGACGTGCCCAGCATCTATGAAGTGCCGCTGAGCCTGGCCGGCGAAGGCCTCGACAAGATCCTGCTCGAGCGCCTCCACCTGCCGGCGACCGAGGCCAAGATGGACGCGTGGGAGGCGCTGGTGCAGCGCATCCAGCAGCCCAAGGATGAAATCACGCTCCACTTCATCGGCAAGTACGTCGAGTACGAAGATTCCTACAAGAGCATCAACGAAGCGCTCTACCACGGCGGCTTCGGGCATCAGCTCAAGGTGAATCTGAAGTTCGTCGAAGCGGAGGCGCTCGAACAGCCCGAAGGCCTCGCGTTGCTGGCGGATGCGTCGGGCATTCTCGTGGCTCCAGGATTCGGCGACCGCGGCAGCCGAGGCATGATGGCCGCCGCCGAATACGCACGCACGCGCAAGATTCCCTACTTCGGTATCTGCTACGGCTTCCAATGGGCCGTCGTCGAGTTTGCCCGCAACGTCGCTGGCCTCACCGAGGCGGACTCGACCGAGGTGGTGGAAGACGCGCAGCACAAGGTCATCTACAAACTGCGCGACCTGCTCGGCGTGGACGACATGGGCGGCACGATGCGACTCGGCAGCTATGCCTGCCGTCTCGCTCCGGACTCGCTCTCCTTCAAGATGTACGGCGACGAAATCATCCACGAGCGTCATCGGCATCGCTACGAATTCAACTGCCTCTACGAAAAGGCGCTGACCGACAAGGGCCTCCGCATTGTCGGCCGCTCCCTCGATGGGAAGTTCGTGGAGATCGTCGAGCTGCCGAACCATCCGTGGTACGTGGCCGTGCAGTTCCACCCGGAGTTCAAGTCAAAGCCACTGCGCCCGCATCCGCTGTTCGCCGGATTTGTTGAGGCCGCACACCGGCACAAGTTGACGCAACAGGGTCTCGCGTCCAATGTCACGGCCATCGGGGACCGCCGACGGTGACACCAGTTCAGATTGCTGATGGCGTGGTTCTCGGGGGACGCGAGTTGGTCCTCATTGCGGGCCCGTGTGTCATCGAGAGTCCGACGCACGTCATCGAGCTCGGGCGCGCGATTGCGGACATCGCGAAGCGCGTCGGCATGCCGTACGTGTTCAAAGCCTCGTTCGACAAGGCAAACCGCACGTCGGGCACGTCTTTTCGCGGTCCGGGGATGGTTGATGGGCTCGCGGCGCTGCGTGGTGTAAAAGCCGCGCTTGGTGTTCCGGTGCTCACCGATATCCACGAGGCCGCGCAGGCCGCACCGGTGGCCGAAGTCGCCGACGTGCTGCAAATCCCCGCGTTCCTCTCGCGTCAGACGGACTTGATCGTGGCCGCGGCGAAGACCGGTCGCGTGGTGAATATCAAGAAGGGCCAGTTCCTCGCACCGCGCGACATGAAACACGCCATCGCCAAAGTCACCGGCGCCGGTAACCCCAAGGTGTGTCTGACCGAGCGGGGTTTTTCGTTCGGCTACAACAACCTCGTCGTGGATATGCGCGCGTTCCCGATGATGCGTGAACTCGGCGTGCCCGTGATTTACGACGTGACCCACAGCCTGCAGCTGCCGGGTGGCGGTGACGGCGTCACGGCCGGGCTGGCCGAATACATTGCGCCCATGGCGCGCGCGGGCGTGGCAGCCGGGGTGGACGGTGTGTTCCTCGAGGTCCACGAGGACCCGACCAAAGCCAAGAGTGATGCCCAGAACGCGCTGAGGCTGGACCTGCTGGAGCCGCTCCTTCGCCAACTCGTGGCCATCCACAACGTGGTACGGTCGTAGGCGACGGTCGCCACGTATGACACCCGAACCTCAGGATTCGCTGCACATCGCCCGCCAGGTCCTCGAGACCGAGGCGCAGGCAATCCTCGGCCTGATTCCCCAGTTGTCGGAGTCGTTTGTGCGCGCCGTGGACGTCCTGCACAACTGCCACGGTCGCGTGATCGTCTCGGGCATGGGCAAGTCCGGCATCATCTCGCACAAAATCGCCGCGACGCTCTCAAGCACGGGCACGTCCGCATTTTTCCTGCATCCCGCTGAGGCCATTCATGGGGATCTCGGCGCGGTGCGCGCGGAAGACGTCGTCCTCGCCCTGTCACACAGTGGTGAAACCGCAGAGCTGGTCCGGCTGGTGGAAGCGATTCGCCGTATCGGCGCAAAGCTGATTGTGATCTCCGGGCATCCGGATTCGACGCTCGCGCAGGCGGCGGATGTGTCGTTGAGCTGTCACGTCGCGGAAGAAGCGTGCCCGCTGAATCTCGCGCCCACTGCCAGCACGACGGCATCCCTCGCCATGGGTGATGCCCTCGCACTCGCGCTTTCCAGCCGCAAGGGTTTCCGCGCCGAGGATTTCGCCAGCCTGCACCCGGGCGGCCGCCTCGGCAAGAAGCTGATGCGCGTCGAGTCGTTGATGCACAGCGGGGATGCCTTGCCGTCAGTGCTGCCGCACACCAAGATGCCGGACGTGATTCACGAAATGTCCGACAAGCGCCTCGGCATGACCTGTGTGGTCACTGAGACCGGGCACCTGCTGGGTCTGGTCACCGATGGCGACCTCCGGCGTCACCTGACACAGGGTTCGCCCCTGCTCTCCCAGACGGCGAGCGACATCATGACCCCTCGTCCTGTCACGATTACCCGCACCGTGCTCGCCGTCGAAGCGCTTCGCCTGATGGAAGAGCGCAAGATCACGTCAGTCATCGTGGTGACCAGTGACGGACGCGCGGAAGGCGTGGTGCACCTGCACGATCTGTGGCGCACCGAGATGATTTAGATGGCGATTCCCCAGGACCAGCTCGAAGCGCGCGCGCGCAATCTCCGTCTGCTGTTGCTGGACGTGGATGGTGTCCTCACCGACGGCACGATCGCCGTCGACGGCGCCGGCACCGAGTTCAAAGTGTTCTCCATTCGCGACGGCGCCGCGATCCTCTGGGCGCAGAAGGCCGGCCTCGAGGTGGGTCTGCTCAGTGGGCGGGCCTCCGAGGCCACCGCCAGACGCGCCGCCGAACTGAACATCACCCTGGTCGTCCAGGGCGTGGCCGACAAACGCGCGGCCTACCTCCAACTGGTCACGGCGCAAGGACTCAAGGACGAGCAGGTCGCCTACATGGGTGATGACCTGATCGATCTGCCCGTCCTGCGCCGGGTCGGACTCTCTGCCGCCCCACACGATGCGTGTGAGGATGTGCGTCAACGGGTGCATTACGTGACACGAACAGTCGCCGGCCATGGGGCCGTCCGCGAATTCATCGAGCTGATCCTGCGCGGCCGCGGCCGTTGGGAGGCGCTCCTCCGGGCGCACCTGACCTGATGGACAGCGCCTACGTCCTGCCCGCCATTCTCACCGCGTTGCTGCTCGGCATTGCCGGCGGCAAAGTGTGGGAGCGCTACAAACTCGTCCAGGGGAAATGGGTCGATCGCCGGCGCATTCGCCAGACGCCGCACTTTATCGTCGGGCTCAACTACCTGGTCGCCGGCCGCGTCGATCTGGCGATCGAACAGTTCGAGGCCGCGCTCGCCCTCGATCCCGATGCGCTCGAACTGCGCCTGATGCTGGGCAATCTCTACCGCGAACGCGGGCAGGTCGGCCGCGCGATTCAGGAACATCAGGCGCTGCTGCAGCGCCCGCGGCTCAACCCGATGGAACACGCGAACGTGCTCCTGTGCCTCGGCCTCGACTACCGGCAGGCGGGGTTTGTTGATCGCGCCTCCGAAGCGTTCTCTGAAGTACTGAAGCTCGACCCGACCAACGAGGCCGCGTTGAGCAACCTGGAAAAACTGCAGGAGGAACAGCACCAGTGGCAGGACGCGTACGCGACACGCCAGCGTCTCGCCGCCGTCGGATCCCCCGCCGCGCAGGCCAGGTCCAACACGATCCTGGCGTTCCTGGAGCATGAGCTCGGCCTTGAAGCGTCCGGCAGACAGGACTTCGCCGAAGCCTCGCGACGTTTTGAGGCGGCCATCGCCATGGACAAGGCCGTCATTCCGGCCTACCTGAGTCTCGGGGATGTCCGACGCGCGCAAGGCGACGACAAAGGCGCCGCGGCCATTTGGGAACAGGCGG
>CAZLJG010000274.1:0-4559 GCA_964559545.1 uncultured Solibacteraceae bacterium
GATACGGCGTGAAGACTGGAATGGTGGACAAATGGCGCATCGACGGCACGCCGTAAACATACACGTTGCCGGAATGTCCGCCCGAAGCGAAGAAGTAATACTCGTCCAGATCGCCGGGCGCGACGTACGTCTTCTCCGCTGCGATGGCGATATCAGACGACCCGGCCGCCGCCCGGCGACCGGTGTCCGGCGCGCTGGGGGAACAGGCGCCGTAGGCAATCATCAGGAAGGCGCCGGCGCCCAGCGCCAGTCCCTTGCCTGCTCGTGTCAGTGAACCTCTACTCATGATCAACGCTCCTTCTCCGCCTGCTGCTTCTGATAAACCGCGAATGCTTCACGCAACTTCTGAACCGCGATGGCTTTCTGTTCCGGTGTGAGAATGATCTGGCGCGACAACACGACGGACATCGTGCCGGTGGGCTCACGCAGGAAGTCGTCGATGGTGCGGCCGAACCGCGACTGCACATCCTCGACGGCATTCGACAGGTCAGGACCGATCTGGGCGGGCGCCTTCACGCCGTAGACCTGAATCGAATGGCACGTCGCGCAGCCGGTTTCCACAAACCAGGCGCCTGGCCCCGTCCGCATCCGCTGCTCCTCAGCGGCCTGCTCGGGCGTCGGCACATCTGTGCGCGGAGCGCCTGCAAGATAGGCGGCGGGGATGTGCGACGGCTTCCACGACAACACCAGCATGGCCAGCGCCTGCGCCTGCCCGGTGTTGAAACCGAAGTTCGGCATGGTCGAGTCGGTGGAGACGGCTTTGGGATCCTTGAAGTGGGCCACGTGCCACGCAAACGCGGTCTTTTGTCCGGACAGCCGCGAGTAGTCGTACTGCTCGGGTGCCTTTTCGCCGACGCGTGTGAGATCCGGGCCGATCCGGCCGCCCCGGTTGTTGATCACGTGACAGGCGCGGCACCCCTTCTCGTCCACGAGCCGCTTCGCCAGATTGATCGCGTCGGCCCCCTTTGTCTCGCGGTCATACCGATGACAGCTGTTGCAGTTCATCTGTATGAGCGCACCCTTGTTGCCCGAAAGTGAATAGTCCTCGCCGAGCGCGCGACTGAGCAGGGGCTCCTCCCAATGGGCAATCTCGCCGTGGGCTTCCTGAACGTCAACCGCCCAGCCCTGCCCGCCGTGGCACGACGTGCATCCGAACTTCTCGATGGGATGTCCCTTCAGGGGCTCGAGCGGATGTGTCCGGAAGGGCTCCTCTCCAGTCTCGAACCCCTTCCACGACACCGCTTGATGGCACGTGATACACCGATCGGCCCGGCCGAGATCAGCCACCCAGACCTGCTGCAGTCCGGTGGTCACCGCCGCAGCGCGCTCTTCCCCGAACTTCTGCGCCACCTCGTCCTTGAACGCCGCCTGGTAGTAGCGCCAGTCGTGGTCGCGATCGCTGGCAAAAAAGAGCGCACAGGACAGGACCAGCAGGACGCCGATGATGGCCAGCGTCGGACGGTCAATCCGGGGATACGGAGAATTCGTGCGTTGTTCCATGGCTCAAATCCTCGACGGCAGGCTCGGCCAGGTTTCCCACGGCCAGAAGAACTCCCAGTACGGTCCGCGCATCTCCATGCCGATGTAGGTCAGCACGAGGATCGCCACCATCACCGCAATGAACACGAGGTTCTGCGTGCGACGCACAGGGGGGAACCACTCACCCGTGGCCTGCCGCGGACTGCGGTCGAGCCACGGCCAGATCGTCAGCACACCGATCAGCAAGCCGGGAAGAATCACGCCGCCGATGAACGCGCCGTTGATCGTGAAGCTGCCGAGATGGATGGTCGTGTCGGTGACGATTTCCTGCAGCCAGAGGAAATACCACGGCGCTTTGGCCGGATTCGGCGTGATGAGGGGGTTGGCCGGTTCTTCCAGCGGCGACGCAATGAACACCGCCAGGATGCTGATCACGGCGATCGTGCCAAGCGTGGCAATCATGGCGCGCCGGCCGAGGTCCGGCACCGCGTTCACGGTCGTGTCGGCCGCCATCAGCGTCTTTGCTGTCACCGTCGGTGCAGTCCCCCGCGCGACCCCCAGCAGCGTGTATGTCTTGGTCGGCGTCGGCGCCACGTCCCGTGGCACCTCCGTCAACTCCTCGCGGTCCGCGCGCGCCAGGCCACCGTCCTTGCGCACCCGCCACATGTGGTACCCAAACAGCGCCGCGACGGCACCGGGCAACACCACAATGTGCAGCACATAGAAGCGGATGAGCGTGGCCTGCTCGATTTCGCGTCCACCGATCAGCAACTCACGCACGGACGGCCCCACCCACGGGATGGCAGACGCGATGTTGGTGCCGACGGTCACGGCCCAGAACGCCAGCTGATCCCACGGCAGCAGGTAGCCGGTGAACGAGAGGAACAACGTGAGGAGCAGCAACACGACGCCGATCACCCAGTTCCACTCACGATGCTGATTGCGACCGACGCCGTTCTTGTAGGCGCCGGTGAAGAAGACGCGCGCCAGATGCAGCACCACCGTGATCACCATGCCGTGCGCAGCAACGCGATGCACGGACCGCAGCCACCGGCCGAACGAGACCACGTATTCAATGTCCTTGACGGACTGATAGGCGCGCTCCACGGACGGCACATACAGAAACAGGAGGGGCAACCCCGAGAGCACCAGCAGCAGAAACAACGCCGCGGTGATCGTGCCGAGCCAGAACGAATACGACCAGGCCATCGAGGCCTTCGACACCTTGGCCGGCAACGCGTGCAGCAGAAAGTTCGACGTGATCGCGTCGCCGGCGTCTCGGTCGGAGCGGGGACGAATGCTCCAGAATCGACGAGGGCGAACGCCGGGAGCTTCAGGACGCTGGTGGGGGGTGGCCATGGTTCACACCGTCAGGCGGAAATCGCGGCCGACTTCCTCGGCCAGATCAACGACCAGTTGCCCATCGTCAGCTGCCACCGACAGGCGGTACCACGAAAGGGGTTTCGGCGCAGGTCCCGAGGTGTTGGTGCCGTCACCGGTGT
Organism: uncultured Solibacteraceae bacterium; assembly: GCA_964559545.1. Classification (GTDB taxonomy): domain Bacteria; phylum Acidobacteriota; class Vicinamibacteria; order Vicinamibacterales; family SCN-69-37; genus SYFT01. The sequence continues at coordinate 2,982 of CAZLJG010000274.1, forward strand.
AGTGCGACCCGTGACACGGGCAGCTGAACTGGTGGGTCAACCGCAGCGGCGCGCCCCCCACCTCCACCGTCTCGGGCTTCGGCAGCGCCTCGGCGCGCACCGTACATCCCAGATGGGTGCAGACGGCAGACACCGCATGGAACGTGTTGCCATTGCGGAAAATGAACAGGCGTTCGTCAGCCAGAAACTTCAACCCATCCGGGAATTCAGCTGGCGGCCCGAGCTTGACGGTCGTTGGTGCGTCGTACGACACGTTGGGTGCCAGCGAACGGAGCGACGCCACGCCTTGCGCCCCGAGCGCGCAGACACCGGCGCCGGTGCCCAGTTTGATCAGGAAATCACGACGATTCGTACTCATGACACCTCCGCCCAGCTCTCAGTGATCGAAAATCGCTCCATCGTCATGGCCCCTGTCGGGCAGCGGATCGCGCACAATCCGCACCGGATGCACCGCTCGTCGTCCTTGATCAGCGCCGTCAGCGGCAGGGGTGTCTCACCCACGCGGGTGGCGACGGCCTCACGCTCACCGTCGGGCAGCGCCAGGTCGTCGAGCGGGACAAACGCGAGGCAGTACTCGGGACAGATATCCACGCAGCGGTTGCAGAGGACGCACAGCTCGGGGTCGTAGATGGTTTGTACGTGGCAGACGAGACACCGCGCGGCCTGCGCTTGCGCCGCCTCAGGTCCATACCCGGTCTCAACCTCGGCGATGCCCGTGCGACGCCCGATGTCGAGTGTGGGCGCGGCCACACGATCGAGGTGCTCAAATCCCGCCGCCATCTGATAGGTGGACGTCGGCAGTGCCTCGACCTCCAACCGCGTCTCGATGCGGGGGTGCTGGTCCGTCAGGAACCGGTGCATCGATCGCGCGGCGAGTTTGCCGTTCGCGACCGCCTGGATGAGATTTCGGGGACCAAACGCGACATCGCCGCCCGCGAATATGCCGGGAGCGCTGGTGGCCAGCGTGACCGGATCGACGCGAATGGTCCCCGAAGGTTGCAGATCAACGCCGTCAGCCGGCACCAGAAAGGCGAGGTCCGGCTGCTGGCCGATCGCCAGAATGCAGGCGTCGGTCTCGACCACGATCACATCGTCGTCGTCATAGACCGGCGCGAAACGGCCGCTGTCGTCAAAGACCGAATGCACGGCGCGCAGTTCAACGGCGGTGAGCCGGCCGTCAGCGCCGACAAAACGCCGCGGCCCACGACGGGTGAGGAAGTGCACACCTTCCTTCTGCGCCTCCTCGAATTCGTCGTGCCCCTGCATCGTGCGGAGCACCGGCATTTCATCGAAGTGCTCGAGTGAGACCATCGTGACCTCGGCTGCGCCTCCGCGGAGCGCGGCGCGCGCGGAGTCGATGGCCTCCTTCGCCCGGGCATCGGCGGCGCCCTCAAGGGCATCGAGGTCCTCTTCCCGGCCCACGCGTATCGCGGTGCGAGCGGCGTCAAACGCCACGAAGCCGCCGCCGATGACGACGACCCGGCGGCCGAGATCCATGCGGAAGCCGCGATTGACGTTCAGCAGGTAGTCCACGGCCTTGACGACGCCGTCCAGCTCCACGCCGGGCACCTGCAGGTC
>CAZLJG010000275.1:0-4543 GCA_964559545.1 uncultured Solibacteraceae bacterium
ACGAACGGGGTCACGTGCGGCGATGGGACAACCTGCGGCGGCTGGCGTTTGCCACTGTGCCCGGATCCTGGGGCGCCGCGGGACTCGCGCAAGCGTGGCGTGACGCGACGGAAGAAGCGGCAGACGACCTTGCGGCCGCGAGCACCGATGACGCGCGGTTCCATCTGGCGGCCGCGCTGCTGCGGGTCTCACGGCTGGCGCCGCCGCGCGGAACGGCCAACTGGCAGGTGCAACTGCCTGCGAGCGCCCTGTATCGCGGCGACTCCATCGAACATCGCGTCCGTCGTCTGGTGGACGGTCCTGCGAACGGGCCGCAGCGTGGCCGCTCCTGGGCAGCCGCGCTCGGTGCGCTGCTGCTGACCGCCGCGTTTGCCCTGCAGCGCGAGATTCACGACGCCATGGAAGTGGTCGTCGCCGTCCTCCCGTAACCGCCCGGTACGGCAGTTGGTAGTATCCACCGCTCCCCTCTACACTCGCCGAATGCGCGCTGCGTTGGCCCTGCTGCTGATCGCCCTCGGTGCGGCGACGCCTGCCTGGGCCTCGCCGGACTTCCGTGGCCGGCTCGTGCACAAGCAGGATCAGCGGCCCATCGCCGGCGCTGAAGTCCTGATCGTTGGCCTCACCGGCTCGGTCAAGACCGACGCGGACGGCCGCTTCTCGTGGAATCCCACTCCTGCCGCGCCGTTCGAAGTGCTCGTCGTGTTGCCGGGCGGCCGGGTGACACGTCCGACACTGGTGGCCAACCACGATTGGTCGGCAGTGCTGACGATCGAAATCGAATCCGTGCTGAATGAGGAAGTCACCGTCACCGCAGGCGTGGCGCCAAGCATCGACGCCGCGGCCGGTGCGGGGATGACGATGCTGACGGCGAGGGATATTGCGCTGCGTCTGCCGAGCAATCTGAATCAGGCGCTGGAGAACGTGCCGGGTGTGAGCCAGGTGTCGGAAGGCCAGGCGGCCGTGCCGGCCGTGCGTGGTCTGGCGCGTGGGCGCACGTTGATTTTGATCGACGGCGCGCGCGTGACGTCAGAACGTCGCGTGGGCCCGAGCGCCACGTTTCTTGATCCGTTTTCTGTGGATCACATCGACATTGCGCGCGGCCCCGGATCGGTCGCGTATGGATCGGACGCCTTCGGTGGTGTCATTTCGGTGCGCACGCGACGGCCGGCGATGAACTCGGGATGGACCGGACGCGCGACAGGGTCCTTTGGATCCGGTGTGCCCGAACGTCGCGGCGGCATTGAACTCGCGAAGGGCTACGGCACCGGCGCCGTGCTGCTGCAGGCCCACGCGCGGACGGCAGACGACTACTCGGGCCCGGACGGCACCATCGGCAATTCCGGATGGTCGGACCGCGGCTTCCTCGCGCGGGTGGACCAGCAGATGGGCGGCGGCGTGGTGTCGGCGTCGTGGCAAAGTGACTTCGGCCGCGACATCGAGCGGCCGCGCAACAACTCGGCCGCCACACGGTTTTATTACCCCTTCGAAGATTCCCACCGCGCGACCCTGACGTTTGAGCGTGGCCGCACGGGCGCGTTTGATCAGGTGCGCCTGCAGGGATTTGTCGGACGGTTTGCCCAGCGCACCGACCAGGACCGCGTGCCGACCGCCTCCGTCACGCGCCGAATCGAACGCGGAGAAGTGGCGGCGAACGACTTCTCAATGCGCGCCAGTGCCGAGAAGGCCACAGGCCGGATGCGGCTCGAGTTTGGCTCCGAGGTGAGTGGGCGCTTCGGCCTCGAGGCGGAAGACAGCACGATCACCTTCACCGCGACCGGGGTGCAGTCGTCGGTGACGACCACGCTCTCCACCGAATCCGCCAGACGGGTGGACACCGGACTGTTTGTGCAGGCTGACGCGCCGCTGTCCCCACACGTCCTCGCGGCCGCCGGTGTACGGCTCGACGTGGTGCGCACCACCAACCGTGGGGGCTACTTCGGCGATCGGTCCATCTCCCACCAGGCCCTCGCCGGATTCGGGTCGCTGGTGGTCGGACCGTTCCGCGGGCTCTCATTCACCGGCATGGTGTCGCGTGGCTTCCGCGATCCGACCATCTCCGATCGCTTCTATCGCGGCCCGACCGGGCGCGGGTACATCACGGGCAATCCCGACCTCCGGCCCGAGACCAGTCTTCAAATCGATCTGGGTGCGCGCTACACCGCTGGTCGCGTGCGCCTGGCGGCCTACGGCTATCACTACCGCATCACCGACCTCATCGAGCGCTACGCCACGTCCACGGACTTCTTCTTCTTCCGCAATCGCGGACGCGCGGACATCACCGGCGTGGAGCTGGAAGCCCAGGCAGAACTCGGGCGCGGATATTCGCTCGACGTGTCTGGCCAGCTGGCGCGCGGCAAGGCGGTGCCGGAAGACACGTGGCTCGACGACCTCGCGCCGGACGTGGTGATGGCGACACTCCGCAAACGTATCCGCGCCAACGCGTCTGCGCACATCCGGGTGGCCGCGTATCGCGCCGACTCGCGCCCGGGGCCGAGTGAAATCGCCGCCCCCGGCTATCGCCTGCTGGACGCGGGCGCCAACTGGTGGCTCACGCCCCACCTCGAACTGCGACTGATCGGCCGCAACCTGCTCAACGAGGCCTACTTCGCCAGCCCTGATCCGCGCTGGGTCTTCGCTCCCGGTCGCCACGGCAGCATCACGGCTGTCATTCAATTCTGATTTGGGCCTCCTCGATCTTTTCCGTCGTCGTGAATCCGCGCAGCCGGAGGTCAGTGCGTGGTGGGCCGCCGCGAACGCGCAGGCGACCGAACCCACTGTTGACGGCATCGCCGCGTTGAAGGCGTCCATCTCGAGCGATGAGGACGCGCCCGACGTGGCCGACGCGCAGCGGGAGATGGTGGAAGGTCTCGACGCGCTGCTGGCCGCTTCGTCGTTGCCAGTGCCCGTGCTCAACACCCAGCATCGCGTCATCGGCACCGACACGTGCCACTACCTGACGCCGGCCAGCCTCGCCGATCAGGTGGATGGCGGAGGGAAGCTCTTTGTGACCTCGGCGCGGATGGTCTATGCGTCCGGCGGCGTCCAGGCGTGGCCCTGGCATCTGATCGCGCGCGTGCACCGCCTCGAGCGCGACCTGGTCGTCGAACTCAAGGGTCGCCCGCCTGTACAGCTCCGGCTGAACACCTACGAAGACGCACTCGTCATCTGTGCGCTCGCCGGACGGTTGCGTCGGTCATAATGACCGACGGTATGCCCGTCGTTCTTGGCTCCGACATCCTCGCTGACCGCGCCCTGCTCAAGGGCCGCACGGTCGGCATCGTCTGCAACCCCGCGTCCATCGACTCCCAGTTCCGGCACGTGATCGACCGATTGACCGACTCCGGCGTGCACGTCGGCGCGATCTTTGGTCCACAACACGGCTTCAGGTCCGACCTGCAGGAGAACATGATCGAGTCGCCACATGGCGAGGATGCGCTCCGCGGCGTTCGCGTGTATTCGCTCTACAGCGAAACACGGACGCCCACGGCCGAGATGCTCGCAGGCCTCGATGCGCTGGTCATTGACCTGCAGGACGTCGGTACGCGCATTTACACCTACATCTACACGATGGCGAACTGCCTGACGGCGGCGGCCGCCCAGAACCTCCCGGTGATCGTGTGCGATCGACCCAATCCGATCGGCGGGCATCTGGTCGAAGGGCCGATGTTGGTCGACGGCTTTCAGTCGTTCGTCGGCCAGTACCCCATCCCGATGCGTCATGGGATGACCATCGGTGAGCTGGCGAAGATGTTCAACGAACACTTCGCCATCGGCGCCAAGCTGGAAGTGGTCACGATGCAGGGGTGGTCGCGATCGCAGTGGTGGGACGAGACCGGCGTGCCGTGGGTGCTGCCCTCCCCGAACATTCCGACGTTCGAGAGTGCGATCGTGTATCCAGGCGCGGTGTTGTTCGAGGGCACCAACGTCTCGGAAGGCCGCGGCACCACGAAGCCGTTTGAACTGTGTGGCGCGCCGTGGATCACATCACCCGAGCGCTTCGCGGCCGATCTCAACGCCCGCCGACTGCCTGGTGTGGTCTTCCGGCCGCACGCGTTTGAGCCGGTCTTCCACAAACACGCAGGCACACTGTGCGGTGGCTGCCAGATTCACGTGACCGATCGCGAGACTTTCCGCGCAGTCGAAACCGGCGTCGCGCTCATCGAGGCCTTCCGTGCGGCCGCCCCCGATCAGTTCGCCTGGCGCGAGCCGCCGTACGAATACGAATACACGATTCCACCGATTGACATCCTCTACGGGTCTGCTGCGCTGCGCGAAGGACTTGAAGCTGGCGCGGATACGACTGCGATCGCGAGCCGATGGGGATCCGACGTCGCAGCGTTTGACACGCTGCGACGTCGGTTCCTGCTCTATTGACCCGGTAGCGGGCGCACGTAGAACGACTGGGCCGGCCCCACGGCGGTGAACGTGCCGTTCACCACCTTCCCGATGGACGCCGTGTAGCGACCCTGCGCCACGGCTGCTCCACCACCGCCACCACCACGACCGCCGCCGCGACCACCTCGGCCAGCGGCCGGTGCTTCGG
>CAZLJG010000276.1:0-872 GCA_964559545.1 uncultured Solibacteraceae bacterium
GGCGGCGCTTCCGATCGGCCTGCAACGACTGAAGCACCTGGGCGACGGCCGTCGCCGGCCAGCCATGCCGCGCCGCGTGGGTACCCACCAACGCGATGGTCACGTCGCACTCCCGTACCGCACCCAATGCCCGCGCCATCTCCCGCAACGCCCGCAACGCGCGCCGACGCACATCGTCAGGCACCACCGTTTCCAGAGCCGCGAGGCCTTCACGCAGTCGCCGGGACGCGACGCGTGACTGATGCACCCCGCGCACGGCGCCACGCCGCGCACTGGCGAGTTCCCTGGAGAACTGCGTCAGCCTGGGCACGAGCGCGAGCGTCAGGACCTCTGGAACCATCGTGGTAGCATGCCCATTCTGTTCGGATCTCGTGTAACGAAAGCGTAAACAATGCGTTTGGCGGCCATCGACATCGGCACTAACTCCGTGCACATGATCGTGGTTCGCGTACGGCCGGACCTGTCGTTTGAGGTGGTGGACCGCGAGAAGGAGATGGTCCGGCTCGGGGCCGGCGGCCTCGATGGCCGGCGCCTGGCCCCTACCGCAGTCACGGCAGCCTACGAGACGCTGGCCCGCTTCAAGCGTCTGGCGCAGACCCACGAAGTGGATGAAATCCTCGCGACCGCCACGAGCGCGGTCCGCGAAGCCGAAAACGGCGGCGACTTCGTCGCGACCGTGCGGCGGGAACTCGGCATCCGCGTGCGCATCATCTCCGGCAAGGAGGAGGCGCGGCTGATCCACCTGGCGGCGGCGTACGCGGCGGGTGTCGGTGGCAATGCGTCCGTCGTGGTGGACATCGGCGGCGGCAGCGTCGAGATCACGTACGGCACTGCGGCACGCATGCAGGTCGGCGAGAGCTTCAAGGTCGGCG
>CAZLJG010000276.1:882-4528 GCA_964559545.1 uncultured Solibacteraceae bacterium
TCGACTGACCGAACGGTTTGTGACAAGCGACCCCCTCTCCAAGTCCGATGAGGAGAAGATGGTGCGGCACATCCGTCGGCAGACAGCCAGCCACACCAAGACACTCGTTCGACGAGGCTTCCATCGCGTGATCGGCACATCCGGCACCATCCAGGCGCTGTCGGTGCTGGCGAGCGAACGACTCCGTGATGGCGGCGACCTGCGGAACCGGCGCATCCCTGCCAAGGCGCTGGGCCGTGTGCGGCGGCTGTTGACGTCCCTCACGCTTGAAGAACGCCTGGCGCTGCCCGGGCTGGACCCACGGCGCGCCGACGTCACCGTGGCCGGCGCCGTCCTGCTCGACACGGTGTTGGAAAGCCTCGGCGCGGATTCGCTGACGCTCTGCGACTTTGCGCTGCGTGAGGGGCTGATCCTCGACTACATCAAGAAAAACGGCGCCCACATTCGCACCGTCGAACGGTACCCGGACGTCCGCCGCCGCAGCGTGATCGAGCTGGCCGAACGCTGTCGCTACGTGGCCCCACACGCCCAGCAGGTGGCGCGGACGGCGCTGGCGTTGTTTGATGCAACGCAGCCCGACCATCAGCTTGGACCGGACGCGCGAGAGTGGCTGGAATTCTCCGGCCTGCTGCATGACATCGGCACACATATCAGTTACGAACGACACCACAAACACTCGCAGTATCTGATTCAGCACGGGGACCTGCGGGGCTTCGACCCCGACGAAATCCAGCTGATGGGGCTCGTCGCGCGGTATCACCGGCAGTCCCCGCCCAAAAAGACCCACGCCGACTTTGCGGCGTTGCCGCCGACCAGGCGGCAGGCCGTCCGGGTGCTGGGCGCTCTGCTCCGCCTGGCCGAGGGGCTGGACCGGTCGCACGCGCAGGTCGTGGAAGACCTGGAAATCGAACGCACGGACACCGATCTGCTGGTGCGGCTCCGCACGTCCAGCGACCCGGAGCTTGAATTGTGGGCGGCCAACCGGCACGCAGCGCCCCTGGTCAAGGTGCTGAACCGGCCGATCCGGTTCGAGGCCGTGCCGTGTAACACGAAATTTACACGTTCGAAACTGGTGCGAAACCGGGTGCCGGTACGCTCCTCCCCATGAGATTCCGACTCCTCGTCGCCACAGTATTCACCTCCGCTCTGGTTGCCGCCTGCGGCGGGTCCACGACGGAACAGTCGCCGGTCATTGCCCTCGACGGCTCCAGCACGGTGTTCCCCATCAGCGAAGCGGTCGCCGAGGAATTCCAGATCAAGAACCCGACGATGCCCGTGACCGTCGGCACGTCGGGCACCGGCGGCGGCTTCAAGAAGTTCTGCCGGGTTGAAACGGCGATTTCCAACGCGTCGCGCCCCATCTCGGCGTCCGAAATTGCGGAATGCGCCAAGGCCGGCGTCGAGTTCATCGAACTGCCCGTCGCCTACGACGGCATGGCGGTGGTGGTGAATCCCAAGAACACCTGGGCAAACGACATCACGGTGGCTGAACTCAAGCGCCTGTGGGAACCGGATGCCCAAGGCAAGATTCTCAAGTGGAGCCAGGTGCGCGCCGGATGGCCTGATCGCGACATCCGCCTCTACGGCGCCGGCGCCGACTCCGGCACGTTCGACTACTTCACAGAAGCGATCAACGGCAAGGCGAAGGCCAGCCGCGGCGACTTCACCCCGAGTGAAGACGACAACGTGCTTGTGCAGGGCGTGGCCGGTGACGAACTCGCTCTCGGCTTCATGGGTCTCGCCTATTACGTTGAAAACCAGGACAAGCTGAAGCTGCTCGGCGTCGACGATGAGAATCCGGACAACGGCGCGGGTCCCATTCAGCCGTCGTTCGAGTCGGTCCGTGGCGGCACGTATCGTCCGCTGTCGCGCCCGATGTTCATCTACGTGAACGCGGCGCAGCTCGAGGCACGGCCCGAAGTGAAAGCCTTCGTGGACTTCTACCTGGCGAACACGTTGACGCTGACGAAGGAAGTGGGCTTTGTGGCTCTGGCGGATGCCGAAGCGGCGGCGGTGAACACGCGGTATGCGGCGCGGACCAAGGGCACGATGTTCCCGGCCGATGACCACACGCCGAAGACGCTGGAACAGCGCCTGCAGGGCGGCACCCGGTGACACGTCCGTGGCGCAGACGCATCGAGTACGTCATCGAGCGTCTGCTCTTCGCCTGCGCGGCGGCGTCGGTGGTGGTCACGGCCGGCATCATCGGCGTCCTCGCGTTTGAAACGTTCGAGTTCTTCGGCGATGTGCCGGTGACGGACTTCCTGTTCGGCACCGTGTGGACACCGCTGTTCTCGGACCAGCAGTTCGGCGTCCTCCCCCTTGTGGCCGGCACCATGTTGGTGTCGGCCATCGCCATGATCGTCGCGCTGCCGACGGGTGTGCTCGCCGCGATTTATCTGAGCGAATACGCACCAGCGGGCGTGCGGCGTGTCGTGAAGCCGGTGCTCGAAGTGCTGGCCGGTATTCCCACGGTGGTCTACGGGTACTTCGCGCTGCTCTACGTCACGCCGCTGCTCCAGCAGGTGTTTCCGTCGATGTCGGCGTTTAACGCCCTGAGCCCGGGCCTGGTGATGGGCATCATGATCCTGCCGCTCGTGTCGTCGCTCTCTGAGGATGCGCTGCACGCGGTCCCGAGTGGACTACGCGAAGGGGCGTACGCCCTGGGCGCCACACGCATGCAGGCCGCGTTGCGCGTGGTGGTGCCTGCCGCGTTCTCAGGCATCTCGGCGTCGTTCATCCTCGCGATGTCTCGCGCCATCGGCGAAACGATGATCGTCGCCATCGCCGCCGGCCAGCAGCCGCGCATGTCGCTCAACCCGCTCGAATCCGTTGAAACGATGACCGCCTACATCGTGCAGGTCAGTCTGGGCGACAGTCCCTCCGGCTCACTCCAGTTCCGCACCATCTTCGCGGTCGGCATGTTGTTGTTCCTGATGACGTTTGCGCTCAACCTGGCCAGCAACTGGCTGCGACGCCGGTTCCGGGAGGTGTACTGATGGGTGACCGTCTGTTACAAGCCGCGGGACTGTTGGTCCTGGCGCTGGCGTTGGTCACGCTCGGAGCGCTCCTCGCCGACGTGTTCTCGGATGGCTGGGCCCGTTTGAGCTGGCAGTTCCTCACGGACCCGCCGTCACGTTTCCCTGCCTCGGCCGGCATCTACCCACAGTTGATCGGGAGCCTGTACGTGATGATTGTCACGGCCGCTCTCACATTGCCCATGGGGATCGGCGCGGCGATTTATCTCGAAGAATACGGCGGCGGCGGGCGGCTCGCCCGCATCATCGAGGTGAACATCGCGAATCTCGCCGGTGTGCCGTCGGTGATCTACGGGTTGCTGGGCCTCGGACTTTTTGTGCGGTGGATGAACCTGGGCCCGAGCATTCTGGCCGGCGCCGCCACGCTGGCACTCCTCGTGCTTCCTGTGGTGATCCTCTCAACGCGAGAGGCCCTGCGCACCGTACCGATGTCCGCGCGCGAAGGGTCCTATGCGTTGGGCGCGACCAAGTGGCAGACCATCTGGCATCAGGTGCTGCCGGGCGCACTGCCGGGCATCTTCACCGGACTCATCCTGGCGATGTCGCGCGCGATTGGTGAAACAGCGCCCCTGATCACCATCGGCGCTCTGACGTATATTCCGTTTGCG
>CAZLJG010000277.1:0-4521 GCA_964559545.1 uncultured Solibacteraceae bacterium
TCATGGGCAAACACGTGATCTTCTTCATCGAAGAGCGCAAGCGCATCAAGATCGTTGACTATCAGGGATCCCGGGAGGTCCCGACCGCCGACATCGAGGCCAAGCTCAAGGAAGAAAACATTGAAGTGCGGCTCGACTCGCCCGTCGACGACAGCGTGATTCGTCGCGTCGCGGGTGTGGTGAAGGAGCTGTACGCGGAAAAAGGCTTCCAGTACGCCACGGTCACCCCGTCACAGAAGCCTGCGCCGGGCGGACCCAAGCTGGTGCACCTGACGTTCAATATCGTCCAGGGGCCCAAGGTCAAGATTCGCGACGTGCAGTTTGACGGCAACACCAACGTCAGTGACGGCGATTTGCGCGCGCAGCTCAAGATCAACAAGCCGCGCGGGTTCCTCGCGTTCATCGGCGGCGGGGGCACCTACCAGGAAGCGAAGTACGCCGAGGATGCCCAGGCGCTGACGGCCTATCTGCGTGACAAGGGCTACGTTTACGCCGTTGTCGGCCAGCCGCAGCTCGAGGTGGTGGAGGACTCGGCCGACGGCAAGACGCGGTGGGTGCGCATTCGGATTCCGGTTGATGAGCGCGATCGCTACCGGGTCAGCAAGTTCACGATTGCCGGCAACGAAACCATCCGTACGGAAGCGCTGACGCCGTTCTTCAACAAGGTCAAGGTCGGCGATTACTTCGACTTCACACCGATCGGCAAGGCGCGCGAAAAGTTGTCGGAGCTGTATGGCTCCTTCGGGTTCATGGACTTCGAGATGTATCCCGATCTCAAGCCCAACAACATCAACCCGGACACGGGCGAGCCTGTGGCGGACTTCAAGGGGACGCCGGAAGTCGAAGTCACCATCCGCATCACCGAGGGGCTGGCGTTTGTCCTGAACCGCCTCACGTTCCTCGGGAACACAACAACGCGGGATTCTGTCATCCGCCGCGAGATGCGCCTTGTGGAAGGCGGCGTGTTCAACATGGAGTCGCTGAAGTTCAGCGTGCGCCGGTTGAACCAGCTCGGGTATTTCAAACCGCTTGAGAGCGACGATGCGGTCAAGATCGAGAAGACGCCGAACGCGGAAGGCAAAGTGGACGTGCAACTCCGCTTTGAGGAACAGAACCGGAACCAGTTGAGCTTCGGCGCTGGCGTATCCCAGTTCGAAGGGTTCTTCGGCCAGCTCGGCTTCCAGACCTCGAACTTCATGGGCCGCGGCGAAACGTTGTCGGTCTCGGCCCAGAAGGGGTCGCGGGCGCGGAACTATCAGCTCGCGTTCAGCGAGCCGTTCCTTTTCGATCGCCCGATCACCGCGGGCATCGACGTGTATTCGCGGCAGTTCATTTATCCGTTCCAGTTCACGCAGCAGTCCACCGGTGGCAATCTGCTGTTCGGCTTCCCGGCCGGCAGCTGGTCGCGGTTTTTCATCGGCTACAGCTTCGAGCAAATCGAAGTGCGCGACGTGAACGAAAACTACCTGCTGCCGGGTGTGCTCGACGGCAATCCCCTGCTGCAGGAGTCGCTCCTGATCAACAGTGGCGGCAAGCGCACGGTCAGCAAGATCTCACCGAGCCTGAGCTACAACACGGTCAACGAACCCATCTTCCCGACCGACGGCACGCGGCTGACGGCGGCGTTTGATGTGGCCGGCCTGGGCGGAGACACCGAATTCCTGCGCGGGCGACTGGAAGGCATCTTTTATCGTCGGCTGACGCCGCGGATGTCTGTGGGCTTCCGCGCGCAGGGTGAATACGTGCGGCCGTATGGCGACACGACGACGCTGCCGATCTTCGAGAAGCTGGTCCTCGGCGGCGAATACACCATCCGGGGTTTTGACCTCCGCAGTGTCGGCACGCGCGACGAGCGGTCCGGGCTCGTGCTGGGCGGCAACAAGACCTTGTTGTTCAACGCGGAGTACATGATCAACGTCGGTGGCCCCGTGCGCCTCGTCTTCTTCTATGACGCGGGACAAGTGCGGGACATCGGCGAACGGTTCACCTGGAAGGAAACGGTCTACGAGCGCGTGCCGCCCACGCCACCGCTGCTGGCCGCCCCGCCGGTGTACGACGCCTTCGGGAACCTGATTGTATTGACGCCCGAAGGCGAGACGCCGCCGACATCGACGCTGCAGCCGATTGGCAGGTCCTATGCGTTCAAGACGTCGTTGGGTGGGGAACTGCGGTTCTTCATGCCGGTGCTGAACGTGCCGTTCCGGCTCATCTTCGCCTACAACCCGCAGCGGTCAGGCGTGTTCAACAACCAACTCCTGCGGCAGCCGAAGTACACCTTCCGCTTCGCCGTCGGCACAACGTTCTGAGTCGCGCTTCGCGCGGCTCAGAACGGGTTACTGGTTCATCGGTTCATGGTTCATCGGTGCGGAACCCGGAACAGAACCGCGGAACCAGGAACCGATGAACCATGAACGCCCGCCCGAAGGGCGGGTTTATGGGTGAGTGACTGTCAGCGTGAACGTGACGGTCGAGGAGAGCCGGCCCACGTCGTGAATGCGCAGGCAGAGGGTGCCGGCGCCACCGGCCGTCCCGGTCATGCTCGAGAATTCGCGGGCGTCGTCGTTGGAAATCACGGCGTTGCACTGGACGCCGTTCCAGGTGCCCATCGTGAGACCGACCGCCACCGTGTTCACGGGGCCAATCGCGGTGATTTGCGCGGTCGCCGAACCGGCCGCGCTGACCGTAAACGGGAAGGTCACAGCGCCATTGCGGTTGAGGTTGCCCGAGAACGTTTCGGTCACATTTTCGACCACTGGGGTCTCGACCACGGGGGTCGTCGGACCGGGGTCGTCACAGGCCGCCGCGGAGGCCGCCAGAGTCACGGCCACGGCCGTGCGGAGCAAAGTGCTTGAAAGACGCATGCCCCTCAAGTGTAGCCTAGCCTCCACCGGGGGTTCTACGTTATCGTTGGTTGTTGAAAGGTTAAGGTACAGTCCACTCATGCATAGACAGACGATCACAATGGCCCTGGCGGCCGTCCTCGTAGCCGGAAACGCGCTCGCGCAGGCCACACCGCCGACCACCCAGAAGCCGCCCGCCGCGCCCGCGCCGACCGCTCCCGCGCCCGCGCCACCGGTGCCGTTCCCGGCCGATTCGAAGATCGCGTTCGTGGATCTGCAGACCGTGGTCTCACAGTCCGCGCTCGGTCGCGCCGGTTCGTCCCAGCTTGAGGCGTTGTCCAAGCGCTGGGAGACCGAACTGACGGGCCTTCAGACCAAACTCAAGGATGCCCAGACCCGGCAGCAGACTCAGGCGCAGTTGCTCAGCGAGCAGGCCCTGGCCCAGCTGGCGAAGGACATCGACCGCCTGACGCGTGAACTGCAGTTCAAGCAGCAGGAAGCGCAGTCGGAAATCCAGGCGATGCAGGCCGATCTGCTCGGCGACTTCGAGAAGAAGGTTGTGCCGATCATGGAAGCGATGGCGAAGGAGAAGGGCCTCTACGCGCTGTTCAACGTGGCGGACAGCGGAGCGGTCTACTTCAACCCCGGCCTGAACCTCTCGCCGGAACTCGTCAAGCGCGTCGACGCGCAGTTCCCTGAGAAGAAGTAATCCTGGTGGGGAGTGCGCACCAGCGCGCTCCCCACGCAATTCCCTCCCGGCACCCCCTTCCATGAATGTGTGCGCCCAGCTCGACCGCCTGTCCCAGCGGTATCCATCGCTCCTCGTGGATGGCGTGATCAGCCACGACCGGGGCACGCGTGTCGTCGCGGTCAAAAACGTCACCGTCAACGAAGAATTTTTCCAGGGCCACTTTCCCGGCACACCGCTGATGCCCGGCGTCTTGATGATCGAGGCGTTGGCCCAGGTCGCGACGCTGCTGCTGCTCGGCACCGACGGGACGCCCGACGACGCCCGCATCGTGTTGCGCGGCGTGGATGAAGCCAAGTTCCGGCGCCAGGTGGTGCCCGGCGATCGTCTCGAACTCGATGTCACATTGGCGGCCCGCCGCGGCCCTGTCGCGCGTGTGACCGCTGTCGCCTCCACCGAAGGGCAGGTCGTCGCCGAAGCGGACCTCGTGCTGGTCGTGCAGACCGGCGTCCGCCAGGATGAGCCGACCATTCACCCGACCGCCGTCGTGCATCCAGGCGCCGTGGTCGGCCCGGGCACGGTCATCGGTCCCTACGTCACGATCGGTGCGCGTGTGGCCATCGGCCGCAACTGCAAGGTGGGCGCGTCATCGGTGATCGACGGGTGCACCGAGATCGGCGACGAAACCGAGATTTATCCGTTTGCCTCCATCGGGCTGGCCCCGCAGGACTTGAAGTTCAAGGGCGAGCCCACCCGGTTGGTCATCGGGCGCAACAACGTGTTCCGCGAGTTTGTCACGATCCACCGCGGCACGCAGGGCGGCGGCGGCGTCACGACGATCGGCGACCACAACCTGTTCATGGCGTATGCGCACGTGGCGCACGACTGCCATGTGGGCAACCACACCATCTTTGGGAACGGCGCGACGCTGGGCGGGCATGTGACGGTGGACGACTGGGTCACGATCTCTGCGTTCTCCGGTGTGCACCAGTT
>CAZLJG010000278.1:0-4518 GCA_964559545.1 uncultured Solibacteraceae bacterium
CGGAAGGCGAGTTTGTGCAGGCCGTGCTCGCGGGCCAGCCGGAGCCGCCGAAGTACTTCGCGGAGATGAAGCGGGTGAACAAGGAAGGCCCGCGTCTGTTGCACGGGTTCAAGCGCCCGGACCTGATGCCGGTGAACGGGCTCGACGCGGCTTTGAAGTCAGGCGCACTCGTCGTGGACACACGCTCTGCCGCGGCGTACGCGGCCGGCCACGTACCCGGCACCATCAACATTCCGCTCAACGCGAGTTTCACGACGTGGGCCGGGTGGCTGGTGCCGTACAGCTCCGCGTTTTATCTCATTGTGGATGACGCTGCCGGGACCCTGATTGACACGGCGGTGCGTGACCTCGCGATGATCGGCCTCGATCGCATCGCCGGCTACTTCGACGCGGAGGTCATCGACGCGTGGGCGGAGGGCGAGCGCGCGCTCGGCACGGTGCCGCAGGTCACCGCGCACGATCTGCAGTCGTCGCTCAAACATCAGGCGGTGACGCTGATTGATGTGCGCAACGACGGCGAGTGGGCTGCCGGTCGCATCGCCGGGGCGACACACATCTCGCTCGGCACGGTAGGTGATCACATCGCCGACATCCCCACCAACAAACCCATCGTGGTCCAGTGTGCGGCCGGCGCGCGGTCGTCGATTGCTGCGAGCGTGCTCAAGTCGCGCGGGATCGACAACGTGATCAACCTCGTGGGCGGCATCGGCGAATGGCGCAAGGCAGGGCTACCGGTTGAAAACTAGGACCACACCGGAAGCCGCCGCCGAGTCGTTCGGCGTCGGGAAACTCACGCGACATCTCTTCGTGTGTATCGGGCCCGACTGCACCGACCCTGCACAGGGCCAGGCGACGTGGGACTACGTGAAACGCCGGATGAAAGAGCTCAATCTCTCCGGGCCGAGTGGTCCCGCCTATCGCACCAAGTGCGCGTGCCTGCGCATCTGCACGGGTGGCCCCATCGCCGTCGTGTACCCGGACGGTACCTGGTACAAAGGCGTAACTCCCGAAAACGCCGAGCGCATCCTGCAGGAGCACATCATCGGCGGCCGTCCCGTCGACGACCTCTGCTTCGCGCGCAATCCGCTCTAGCGTCCCGCAGCGACTGCCGTCACGACGTCCCAGTACATCCGCATGAAGCGGTGCAGCTCGCTGATGAGTATGCGTTCCTGATCGGAGTGGGCGCCGAAGCCCTTGGGGCCATCTTCAATGTCCAGCGCTGGGCCGATGCCGTAACACTGGATGCCCTTCGCGCGGAGGTACGCCATGTCGGTGGCACCGGTGCTCATGCTGGGCAACGTCGGTGCGTTGTAGTGCGCACGTGTCGCCGACTCGATGGCCTTGAATACTTCGGAGTCGATGCGCGCTTCGACTCCGCCCGGTCGGGTGTCGCGTTTGCCGAGGCGCACCTCGACGGCCGGGTCGTTCACCACCGCGCGCACCTGCTCGATAAACTTCGTGATGTCCTCGTCGGGCAGCAACCGCGTGTCGAGCGTGGCAATCGCTTCCGAGGGGATCACGTTTATGCGGTTGCCGCCGGCGACGATGTTCGGCGCGAGCGTGGTGCGGAGCATCGCCGCCATGCGGGGTTCGAAGCGGCGGAAGTATTCGTCGGCGGCGGCGACCTTCGCAGGATCCGACACGGCGCGGTAGCGCTCGGCCGCGGCCGGCTCTGAAATCTCAGCGAGACGTTTGAAGAACGCGCTGGTGGTTTCGTTGAGGCGAATCTCAGGCTGCCACTTGGTGACAGCGGCGACGGCCTGCGCGAGATGGGTGACGGCACTTGTTTCAAGCGGAATCGAACCGTGGCCGGCCGGTCCGCGGGCGACAAGCTCAATCGCGTAGGGGCGCTTTTCAAGTGTCTGCACCTGCGCGAACTTTGCGACACCGCCCATGCGGGTGACGTTGCCACCTTCGGCAATGCAGTACTCGGCATCGATGCTGCTGAGGTGTTGGTCCACCATCAACTGGATGCCGACGCGCGTCGAGCCTTCTTCGCCCGATTCTGCCAGGAAGATGACGTCGCGATCGAGCGGCACATTGAGCCGCTTGAGCAGCAGCATGACCATCAGCGACGTGGCGACGTTGTCCTTGTCATCCACCGCGCCTCGTCCGTAGACGTAGCCACCGTCGATTGTCGCGGCGAAGGGCGGGAACGTCCAACGTTCCGGGTACACGTTCACCGTGTCGGTGTGGGCCATCAGCAGCAGCGGCCGTTTGGTGCCGTTGCCCTTGAGTCGCGCGACCAGATTCGGCCGATGGGCTTCGTTCGAGAATTCCTGCGTGGGGATGCCCTCCGCTTCGAGCACCTTCTTCAGGTAGTCCACGGCCTCACGCTCGCGCCCCGGCGGGTCCGATGTGTCAAAGCGCATCAGCGCCTGGAAGTGGCGCAGTGTCTCCGCCTCAACCGTGGTCCAGTCAGGCGTTCGGGGTTGCTGGGCGGTGAGGGAGAGCAGCACGAGGACGGAGGCAATTCGCAGCATGGGGCCTATTGTGCCCCATGCCAGAGCGGGGAATTCCCCGCAGCGGGTCGCGGGGAGTCGCGAGGTGCCCGCAAATCTCCAAGGGAACCCGCTTCGGCGAAGGTGGCCTTCCTCTTGCTTCTGAACCCCCATCACCGGTCATGGCTGACCCACAGGACGTCACCGCGCGTCTGACGAGGCTCGAACACGAGCTGTCGGAGGTGGTGCGCCGGCTTGAAACCCTTGAAGGGACTCGCCCCGCAGTTGTGGCGGACCCCGGCTCGTCCCCTGAACTCGTGACGGTGGCTGCGGAGGCCGCGGCCTCGGACGTGGACCTGTCCCATTGGGCGACGTTGTTCGGCCGGTCGTTTGTGGTGTTTGGCGGCGCGTACCTTCTGCGTGCGCTGACTGAGGGTGGCTATCTGCCACTGATGGCTGGCGCAGGTCTCGGCTTGTTGTATGCGGGTGGATGGCTGTGGGCGGCCCATCGTGATGGTGCCACGCGTCGCCTCAGCGCGAACGTGCATGGCGTCACGGCGGTGTTGGTCGGCTGGCCGCTTGTGTGGGAGGCCTCGTCGCGGTTTGCGCTCTTTGGTCCGGCAGCTGCGGCTCTCGTGTTGCTGGCGCTGACGACCTGCGCCTACGTGGTGGCCCATCGCCATCGTCTTCCCGTGATCGCCGGTGTGGCGGGTTTCGGCACGGTGATCGCGGCACTTGCGGTGGCCATGTCGGCGGATCAGTACGGCGCGTTGTCGCTGTTGTTGGTGACGTTGGGATCGGTGACCTACTGGGTGTCTGACGCGCCGGCACGTGGCTGGCTTCGCTGGCCGATGGCCATTGCGGCGGGGTTGTCAGTGATGGCGCTGACTTCACGCGCCCTCGCGGCTCCGCCGCGTGAGCCGATGTTGCTCACACTCGTCGCCCAGATGTGGTTGCTGGCGACGATGCAGGGGTCGTTGGCGGTGCGGTTTGTGTTGTTGCAGCGGCCGGCGCGCGTGTTCGACATGTTGCAGGCGGCCAGCGGTCTGCTCATCGGCATCGGTGGGGCCGTGCTTGTAACACGACAAGCTGGCGCCGGGGTCACGCTGGTTGGAGCCGTGGCCGCGTTGTTCGCAGCAGGCGCGTACCTTGCGGCGTACCTCCGGCTTGTTGATCGACCGCGACTCTTCTCGAGTTACTACACGGCGCTGACGTTTGGTGTGCTCGCGCTGGTGGCCGCGCTGTTCATCCTGCTTGAGGGACCGACGCTCGTGGTGATCGCGCTCGCGCTGGCCGTCGCTGCGCTCGTTGCCCCCGCGCATGTCCGGCTCGCGTTGGTGCCACACGCGGCCTGGTTGACGATTGTGGCGCTGTCGGCATCCGGCGCGGTGTCGCTAGCGTGGACGGCGTGGGTGGGCACTCCGGACGCCTGGCCTGCGGTGCCGCGGGTGGCCGCGCTCACAACTGGTGTTGGACTGTTGATGGTGCTCTGGCCACGGCTGACGCCCGATGGGGGAGTCGCGTCCGAGGTGGCGCGTGCGAGTCTGCTGGTCTGCGCCGCGCTTGTGGTGACCGTTATTGGCGCCGCGGTGGTGGCGCTGGTTGCGCCTGCGTTTGCGGGCACCCCGCCCGATGCCGGGGTGCTGGCGTCGGTGCGGACGGGAGTGGTGGCCGCTCTCGCGCTGGCGCTCGGGTTCGCGGCACGGTCGCCACGCACGGCCCTGCTCGCATCGTTGGTGTATCCGGTGCTTGCGGCGGGCGGCGTGCGACTGGTGCTCGACGATTTCAGGCACTCCGAGCCATCCACGATGTTCATCGCCCTGGCCCTGTACGGCGCAGCACTGGCGTTCGCGCCCCGGATCGCGTCGCGGCTGTGATACGCTTCATGGCTGTGCGCCCGTAGCTCAATTGGATAGAGCACCGGGCTTCGAACCCGTAGGTTGGGGGTTCAAGTCCCTCCGGGCGCACCAGATGGTGAAGCGGTAGTACGGCAGATTTTTGCGCCCGTAGCTCAGCTGGATAGAGCGTTGGCCTCCGGAGCCAAAGGTCGCAGGTTCGAATCCTGCCGGGCGCACCA
>CAZLJG010000279.1:0-4515 GCA_964559545.1 uncultured Solibacteraceae bacterium
ATCAGGTGTTTGAGGTCAACGGCGTCAAGCTGCTCGTGGACCCGATCAGCCTGCGGTATCTGAGCGGCGCCGAAGTGGACTTCGTCGATAACAACATGGGCGGTGGGTTCACCATCAAGAACCCGAACGCCAAGTCCACCTGCGGCTGCGGCTCGTCGTTCAGCGCGTAAGCCGGACGGCACGTCGATGCAGTCCGCCAAGGAGTTTGTCGAGCAACTGCGCCCTGCCGGTGGGCGCCGCTCCGGCAAACGAGACGTCATTGTCCAAATCTTCCTCCGTCAGGAGGGCCACCTGGCCGCCGACGAGCTGGTGGAACTGATCCGCGCGGAAGACGCGCGGATCAGCCGGGCAACGATCTATCGCACGCTCCAGTGGATGGTGGACGCCGGGATTGCCCGGAAGGTGGACTTCGGCGAGGGGCGATTCCGCTACGAACATTCGTACCGGCATCCGCGCCACTTTCACCTCATCTGCAAGACCTGCAACCAGTCCTTCGAGTTTCTGAGTTCCGACATCGAGGCGCTGATCGAAGAGATCGCCGAAGCGCGCCGGTTTTCGCCGCGGCAGAGCGTGCTCCAGATTTACGGCACGTGTGAGGACTGCCAGGCGGGACGCCAGCCCGAAAAGATCGTCGCGCCCACGGAAGCGTTGTTCGCACGTGACGCGCTGCGCATTGCGATTGCGACCGAGCGCAGCGGACTCGAGTTCTACACGCGGGCGGCGGCCATCACCAAAGACGCGCGCGGCCGCAAGGTCTTCCAGCGGCTCGCCGAAGAGGAGAAGGAACACCTCGGGACCCTCGAGCGCCGCTACCGGCAGCTGGTCAAGGCGGACCCGGAACTTGAGGCCCATCCGACGTTCCTGTTTTTTAAAGGCGCGGCCAACGGCATCTTTGCGGCCGGCACCGAGGAACTGGTCAAAGGGGTGGACGACCGGCAGGCGCTGCTCATCGGCATCCGCTGCGAGCGCGGCTCACACAAGTTTTTTAAACGGTATGGCGAGCGCTTCGAGGAATCCGAAGGCAAACAGATCTTCCTGGAGTTCGCAGACGAAGAGCGTGAACATCTCGACCTGTTGATTCGCGAATACCGCAGCCTGGTGGAGCGCCAGACGGCCAGCCAGAAACCCCGCAAAGGGCGTTGATCGATCGCCCCATGATCGATCTGCACATGCACACGACCGCCTCTGACGGGCGGTCCACTCCTGAAGAACTGATGGCCCAGGCCGCCGCCAAGGGCCTGCGTATTGTCGCCGTGACCGATCACGACACGACGGCCGGCGTGGACGCGTGCCGCGCGGCGGCACGTGATGCCGGGCTGGTCTGCCATGTGGGCATCGAAATCACGTCGGTGGATGGTGGCCGCGACGTCCACATGCTGGGCTACGGGTTTGATCCGGCGCATGCGGAACTGCAGGGATTCCTCGCGCGCCAGCGCGCCGATCGCACACGCCGGCTCGATGCCATCGGCACGCGGCTGGCGCAACTCGGCGTGCCTGTGAATCTGGCCGACGCGATGGCGGATGCCGGACGCCTCGCCGGACGCGCGATGGGCCGACCGATGGCGGCGGCGGCGCTGGTGAAAGCCGGTCATGTGGCCGACATTCGCGAGGCGTTTGACAAGTATCTCGGCGAGGGCAAGCCCGCGTTCATCGAACGCATCGGTCCGTCACCCGCCGAGGTCGTGGCGCTCATCACACGCGCCGGTGGCGTGGCGTCGCTCGCCCATCCCGGCAAGTCAAATCGGGATCACCTCATTCCTGGATTAAAGGACGCCGGACTGCCGGCCATCGAGGTGTATCACCCCGATCACGATCCGATCGACACCGCGCGGTATCGGCAGATCGCCACATCGCTCGGGTTGCTGATCACCGGGGGATCCGACTTTCATGGCGTCGGCAGCACCCGTGAAAAGGCGTTTGGTCATGTCCATCTGCCGGCCGCGGAATACGCGCGGCTTGCCGAACGCGCCGGGTGGGTCACGATCCATGCTGATTGATGTCTCGGGCGTCCGCAAACATTACGGAGCGCTTCGTCCACTGCGGGTGAACGCGTGGCACCTGCAGCCGGGTGAGCGCGTCACGCTCCGCGGCTTTGATGCGCAGGCCGCCGAGATGTTTTCGTTGCTGCTGACCGGCGCGGCTCTTCCTGACGAGGGCGTGGTCACCGTGGCTGGTCGCGACACACGCGACATCGCGACCGACACCGAATGGCTCGTGTCGCTGGATCTCTTCGGGATGGTCACCGGACGCGCGGTGTTGCTCGACACCATGACCATCGAAGCGAATCTTGCGCTGCCGTTCACGTTGTCGATTGATCCCGTCCCCGAAGAAATTCGCCGCGCTGTGGCGGACCTCGCCGATGAGGTCGGGCTGGGGCGTGAGCGGCTCTCCGCCTCCGTGCAGTCGCTGACCCCTGCTGATCGTGTGCGGCTTCACCTGGCGCGCGCACTGGCCGTGTCACCGAAGTTGCTGGTGCTGGAGCACGTGACGGCGCCGCTGACGCCGGAGGACGCGACGCGTCTGGGCCAGAGCCTCACGACCATTGCGGACGATCGGCAACTCGCCTGGATTGCGCTCAGTGAAGACAACGCATTTGTGGACGCGTTGGGCGGCACGGTGTTGAAGCTGGATGCAGGCACCGGCGATCTGAAGCCTGCCCGCGCCGGATGGAAATTATGGTGACGCTCGTTCTGTTTGATATTGACGGCACGCTGGTGCAGACCGGCCGTGCAGGCGTGCGCGGAATGAACCGCGCCTTTGCGGATTTATTTGGCGCTCCGGATGCGCTCGATGGTGTGCCGGTGGCCGGTCGCACCGATCGCGCGATTGTGTCCGAGGCGCTGCGGAAGATCGGGCAGCCCGCCGAGACCGACACGATCATTCGTGTCCGTGATGAATACTGCCGCCGGTTGCCCGAGGCACTCGCCGATCCCGCCTCGCGTCCAATGGGCGTGCTGCCGGGCGTGCACGAGTTGCTCACCGCACTCGAAGCGCGTCCGGATGTGGTGATCGGTTTGTTGACCGGCAACTTCGTCGCGGGTGCCGCCCTCAAGCTCGGCCACTTCGATTTGTGGGATCGGTTTCCCTTCGGCGCCTTCGGCGACGACCATACCGAGCGCCGCGCGTTGGTGCCGGTCGCGGTGGCGGAGGCTGCGCAGCGGGGACACGCCTCCTTCGCCCCCGAACGCATCGTCGTCATCGGGGACACGCCGCTTGATGTGGATTGTGCGCAGGCGCATGGCGCGCGGGCGATTGCCGTGGCCACCGGGATGTATGCGGAGGATGTGCTGCGCGCGACCGGTGCAGACCTGACGGTCGCCACGTTGTCGGACGTGTCGGTCGATTGGTTTTAGATGGCGGAAACCCGAGGGAGTCGAACCCTCCCATCCCACCGAAGGTGGGGTGCGGCCGGTTTTGAAGACCGGGAGGGCCACCGGGCCCCGGGGGCTTCCGTGAACAAGCCTATCAGGCGCCCAGACCCAGCCAGTACGCGATCAGCTTCGGAAACTCGATAAACGTCTGCCTGAAGTCACCACGGGTCCGCCACCACCACGTCGGGTTGAAGGTGTCGTAGCGGGTGTCACGCACCACAATCTGCATGTCGCCGCCCAGATCCCGGCGGAACGCGTAGCCGGCGCGACGAGTCGCCGCGCGGGTGGTGATGACGACGATCTTCGTCCAGCCCTCGCGCCGCGCGCGGGCGACGATGGCGGCCGCTTCGTGCGCCGTGTTGTCCACCGGATCACGCAGAACCTCGACCGCGTCCGCGGGCACACCAAGTTTCTCCACCATGACTGTTCGTGCGTTGTCGGCTGAGGTGGGCAGGACGATGCCCTGCGAGGCGAGCAGGACCTCTGCGCGTTCAGTGCCGCCGCGGCTGATGAGGATGCGACGGGCCGCACCGGCTTTGTAGATGTCCACCGCCTCGAGCCAGCGATCCGCGAGCGAACCGCCGAGCACGTACACGACGTCGGCCGGGGCCGAGGCGTCGAGCGGGTCCACGCGCACGAGTAGCCGTCCGGCGCCCGCCATCGTGGCGGCCCCGAGCAACAGCCCGGAGCCCAACACGAGACGCCATTTACGCGATCGAATGATCAGGGGGATGGTGGGGGAGACGGGACCGACTATTCGTCGAGGAGACGCACTTCACCGGCGCGAGGGCCCTTGGGGGAGTCCTCCACGATGAAATCGACGCGCTGCCCTTCACGGAGCAGTTCGAAGACGGCGCCACGAATGGCAGACCGGTGGAAGAAGTGTTCCACGCCACTTTCGTCACGAATGAACCCAAAACCCTTGTCGATCAACAGCCGTGCAATCGTGCCATTGGGCATGATTGTGTCCTCCGAGGGGCGCGAGCCCCCATTGATTCAATGAGATCCGGCGGCCAGTCTAGGCACGGGGCCGGGGGCAAGTCAAGAAGGGGGGGAAATTGGTGGACCTGACCGGGATCGAACCGGTGACCTCCTGAATGCCATCCAGGCGCGCTCCCAGCTGCGCCACAGGCCCACACACAGA
>CAZLJG010000280.1:0-4509 GCA_964559545.1 uncultured Solibacteraceae bacterium
TAGGCATTGAACTTGTCACCACCCAGCAGGATGAGGAGGTTGCCGGCCAAGTGGCCGATGAGGAAGCCCACCAGCAGGAGACCGGTGAGGGCGACGAGGAATTTGGAACCGACGGTCGTGCTGAGGGCACGCAGCACCTTCATATGTCGAATGATACACTTCTCAGCCGCATGAAGATTCATGAGTATCAGGGAAAGTCAGTCCTCGCGAAGTTCGGTGTGCCCGTGCCCCGGGGCTTCGTGGCGTACACGCCGGATGAAGCCCGCGCCCATGCAACCGCCCTTGGCGGCGGCACGGTGGTGGTCAAGGCACAGATTCACGCCGGGGGCCGGGGCAAGGGAGGCGGCGTCAAGGTCGTCAAGGGCCCCGATGCGGCGTATGACGCGGCCAAGGCCATCCTCGGCATGACGCTGGTGACCTACCAGACCAGTCCCGCCGGTCAGCACGTCTCGCGTGTGCTGGTCGAAGAGGGCCTGGCGATGGACCGCGAGATGTACCTCGGCATGGTCATCGATCGGTCCACCCAGAAGACGGTGCTCATGGTCAGCCAGGAGGGCGGCGTCGAGATCGAAAAGGTCGCCGAAGAGACCCCTGAGAAAATCTTCAAGGCATTTGTGCATCCGACGCTCGGCCTGCAGCCGTATCAGGCCCGCCAGCTCGCGTTCCAGCTGGGCCTGAAAGGCGACGAGATCAAGAAAGCCGTGTCGCTCATGCTGAAGACTTACGAGGCCTTTGTGGCCAGCGACGCGTCCCTGCTGGAGATCAATCCGCTGGTGGTCACCGCGGCGGGTGACCTGATTGCGCTCGACGCGAAGGTCAACTTCGACGACAACGCGCTGTATCGTCACGCGGACATCAAGGAATTCCGCGACGTGGCCGAGGAGGACCCGCTCGAGATCGAGGCGTCCAAGTTCTCCCTCAATTACATCAAGCTCGACGGCACCATCGGCTGCATGGTCAACGGTGCCGGTCTCGCGATGGCCACGATGGACATCATCAAGCTGGCGGGCGGCGAACCGGCCAACTTCCTGGATGTCGGCGGCGGCGCCAACGCGGAACAGATCAAAAACGCGTTCCGGATCCTGATGTCGGATACATCGGTGAAGGCCGTGTTCATCAACATCTTTGGCGGCATTCTGCGGTGCGACGTGCTGGCGCAGGGCGTCATCGCCGCTGTCACCGACCTCGGCGTGCGCGTGCCCATCGTCATCCGCATGGAAGGCACCAACGTGGAGTTGGGCAAACAGATGCTCAAGGACAGCGGCCTCAATTTCACGACCGCCGACGCCATGGACGAAGCCGCGGCGAAAGTCGTCGCGCTCGCCAAGTAGGAATCCAACATGTCAGTTCTGATCGATAAATCAACGCGTCTGATTGTCCAGGGCCTGACCGGCCGCGAGGGCACCTTTCACGCCAAGCAGGCCCAGGCCTACGGCACCAACGTCGTCGGTGGGGTGACCCCCGGCAAGGGCGGCACCACGCATGAGGGCTGGCCGGTGTTCAACACGGTGGCGGATGCCGTGGCGGCGACGGGCGCAAATGCGTCCGTGATCTTCGTCCCGCCTCCGGGCGGCGCCGATGCCGTCATGGAAGCGGCCGATGCCGGGCTGGATCTCGCCGTGTGCATCACGGAGGGGATTCCGACGCTGGACATGATGAAGGCGCTCTCATTCATGGGGAGCCTCCCCAAGAAGATGCGGCTGATCGGGCCGAACTGCCCGGGGCTGATTTCCGCTGGCCGCGCCAAAGCCGGCATCATCCCGGGGCACATCTGCAAGGAAGGGCGCGTCGGCATTGTGTCCAAGTCGGGCACCCTGACCTATGAAGCCATTCACCAGCTCACCCGGAACGGGCTTGGCCAGACGACCTGCATCGGCATCGGCGGGGATCCGCTCATCGGCACCTCGTTTATTGATGCGCTCGAGCTTTTCGCCCAGGATTCGGAGACCGAAGCGGTCGTGATGATCGGCGAAATCGGTGGATCGGCCGAAGAAGAGGCCGCCGCCTGGATCAAGGCCCACTTCAAGAAGCCGGTGGTGGGTTTCATCGCCGGCCAGACGGCTCCTCCGGGACGCCGGATGGGCCATGCCGGCGCGATCATTGCCGGCGGCAAGGGCACCGCGGCCGAGAAGATGGCCGCCCTCACCGCGGCGGGCGTCCACGTGGTCAAGAGCCCGGCGGATATCGGGGCGGCGATGACTCAGGCGCTTCGCGGCTAGAACTCCCGGAGCCGCCGGGCTTCAGCCCGGCGGTACGCCCGGGCTAAAGCCCGGCCGCTCCAAACCGGGCGCTCCATCCCAGTGGGCATATAATCCCTTCGATATGTCCTCGCCGTCTGCCACGGCCGATCAGGCCGACACTTCCGTGCAATCCCACGTCGTCAACGACTTCAGCATTCAGGTTGCCACCGTCAACGGATCCGGATCCCAGACGGCCAACATGATTCTGCTGCGCGCCATCTTTCAGATGGGCGTGCCCGTCTCGGGCAAGAACATGTTCCCGTCGAATATCGCCGGATTGCCGACGTGGTACACGATCCGTTCGAATCACAAGGGCTACATCGCGCGAAAGAAGGAAATTGATTTCCTTGTCGCGATGAACGCGGAGACGGCGCGTGAAGACGTGCTGACATTGGAGCCCGGCCGCGCGGTGGTGTACGACGCGCCGCTGAAGCTCGACGAACTCCGGCAGGACCTGGTGTTTTATCCCGTGCCGTTCGACAAGATCGTCGCCGAGGTCTGTCCGGACGCCAAGCTGCGCCGCTTGGTGAAGAACATGATTTACGACGGCGTGCTCTCGCACCTGCTGTCGATCGACCTGCAGGAAATGATTCACGCGTTGTCCAAGCAGTTGGGCAAGAAGCCGAAGGCGATGGCGCTTAATCAGGCAGCGCTTGAGGCCGGCGCGGCGTACGCGAAGGAACACTTCACCGAAATCAAACATCCGTACCGCATCCAGCGCATGAACGCCACGGCGGGGAAGATCCTCGTCGAGGGGAACGCGGCGGCCGCAATGGGCTGCATGTTCGCCGGCGTGACGGTGGTGCCCTGGTACCCGATCACTCCCTCGTCGTCATTGCCCGAGTCGCTGATTGGATACATGCGGAAATATCGCATGGACAAGGAGACGGGGAAGGCCACGTTCGCCATCGTGCAGGCAGAAGACGAAATCGCGGCCATCGGCATGGTGATTGGCGCGTCGTGGGCGGGTGCCCGCGCGATGACCTCGACCTCGGGCCCTGGTGTGTCGCTGATGTCCGAGTTTGCCGGTCTGGCGTATTACGCCGAAGTGCCGGGCGTGATTTTTGACATTCAGCGAGTTGGCCCGTCCACGGGCCTGCCGACGCGCACCGCGCAGGGCGACCTGCTGTTCACGGCGGTGAACTCCCACGGCGATACGCGCCATCCGATGTTGCTGCCGTCCTCGATGGCCGAGTGTTTTGACATGGCCGGTGAGGCGTTTGACTTGTCCGAGCGCCTGCAGCAGCTCGTGTATGTGATGAGTGATCTCGACCTCGGCATGAACACCTGGATGTCGGATCCGTTTGAGTATCCGACGAAGCCGCTTGATCGCGGCAAGGTGCTCGATGAAGCGAAGGTCCGCGAGCTCGGCGCGTCGTGGGGCCGGTACAAGGACATCGATGGCGACGGTATTCCGTGGCGGTCGCTGCCCGACACGAACACCCCGGCGTTTTTCACGCGTGGCTCGGGCCACAACGCGATGGCGCAGTACACCGAACGTGCCGACGATTACGTGAGCAACCTGGATCGCCTCGCGAAGAAGTTCGAAACCGCGAAGACGCTGGTGCCCGGCCCCATTGAGACGGCCGAGCCTGGCGCGAAGGTCGGCATCATCGCATTCGGCTCCACCCACTGGGCCATTCTTGAGACGCGGGATCAGCTCGCGGCTGCGGGGCTGGCGACGTCCTATCTGCGACTGCGCGCGTATCCGTTCTCGGATGCGGTGGCCGAGTACATCGCGCGGCACGACCGGGTGTATGTCGTGGAACAGAACCGGGACGGGCAGATGTTGAGCCTGTTGCGGATGGATCTGGATCCGGCGCTCTCGATGAAGCTGCGGAGCGTGCGGCACTACAGCGGCCTTCCCATTGACGCGCGCAGCGTCACCGACAGCATTCTGGCGCAGGAGAAGTAGACCAATGTCCACCGTCAAGACCAATCGCCTGGGCCTCGAACTAGCGTCGTATCGCGGCAGCAAGACCACGCTGTGTGCCGGCTGCGGCCACAACGCCATCACGGAACGCATCATCGACGCCTGCTACGAAATGGGCGTGGATGCGAAGAAGGTCGTCAAGCTCTCGGGCATCGGCTGCTCGAGCAAGAGCCCGGCCTACTTCCTGAACCAGTCACACGGGTTCAACTCGGTGCACGGCCGCATGCCGTCGGTGGCGACCGGCGCGATGTTGGCCAACGGCACCATGATGGCCATCGGCGTCAGTGGGGACGGCGACACGGGCGCGATTGGCATCGGCCAGTTCGTGCACACGAT
>CAZLJG010000281.1:0-1329 GCA_964559545.1 uncultured Solibacteraceae bacterium
CGCGCCGCCATTGGGCATCGCATCCCTGGCGTTGACCGCCAGATTGAGAATGACCTGCTCGATCTGGGTGCGGTCAGCGAGCACAGGGGGAATCTGGCCGATGGTCTCCTGCGTGATGGTGATGTGTTCGCCGATGGTGCGATGCAGCAGCGAGACGACTTCGTCCACCGCGTGCGTGAGATTGAGCACGGTGGGTTGAATGATCTGGTGCCGGCTGAACGCCAGAAGCTGGCGGGTAAGGCCTGCCGCGCGTGTTGCGGCTTTCTGAATCTCGCCCACCTGATCACGACGGGCCGCATCATCGGCGGGCAATTCGTCATACAGCCAGTCCGCGTAGCCGAGAATCGCGGTCAGCAAATTGTTGAAGTCGTGCGCGATGCCGCCGGCAAGACGGCCGAGGGCCTCCATCTTCTGCCCCTGGCGCAGCCGGTCTTCCATCTCGCGTCGTTCGGTGCAGTCGCGGGTGATGACGACGTATCCGCGCAGATCCTCCGGACCCGGTTCGAGGGGGCGGATGTGTGTGGAGGCATGAAACCGTGTGCCGTCGTGACGGATGCACTCATGGTCGCGCGCGACGCCGCCGGCCCGTGTGGCCTCAGACAAGGTCTTGAGAAAGGCCTCGGGGGTCATCCCAAAAAGCGGGGCCGCCGGTGCGTCGAGAATGTCGGCGGCGGTGTACCCGAACACCGCACCGGCGCCGGCCGGCCAGTTCACCACGGTGCCGCGGTCGTCCACGATCAGGATGGCGTAGTCCTTGATGGTGTCGAGCATGAGGCTCATGCGCGATTCCACTTCGCGCAGTCGCCGATCGGCCGCGCGGCGCTCACGTTCACGCGCCTCGGTGATCAGCTGCCCGTGGTCGAGCATGCCTCCGGCATACCGGCCCAGCTGCTCCAGCAGGCGGAGGTCGTCCTTTGGAAACAGGGACCCGCGCCGCTGCACGACACCCACCACGCCCCATCGCTGGTTGGCCGACGAGATGGGGGCGAGGAGCACGGAGGTGCCCGCGCGCGCCAGTGCATCCCGGAGACGGCCATCGAGCGCCTCGAGCGGCACGATGGCCGATTCCGCTTCCCGGTACGTCATGTCGGCGGGGCCGGCTTCCGTGTCGAGCGTGACATTGGCGAGGCCCGCGTGGGTGCTGGCCCGCACGATGGCTTCGCTGCTCGTGATGGTGTCGCGAATGGCGACAAACACGGCCGATCCGGCGGCACCACGTTGGGCGGCCCGCAGGAGATCCTCGGCCGCGTGGGCGCCTCGTTCGTCGGCGTCGCGGTCGGCGGTTTCGATCATGTACCGGCCAAGCTCATGCCGCTGCCAGATGCGACG
>CAZLJG010000281.1:1429-4477 GCA_964559545.1 uncultured Solibacteraceae bacterium
GCGGCGATGACAAAAAAGATGTCGAGGCGCCGGAGGTCGCGATGTTTGTAGGCGCCAGCGACGGCGTTCCATGCCGTCAGCAGCAGGGCCAGATAACCGGCAAATTCAAACGTCGCGATCAGTCGAATCATGGGTGACGAGCACTCGCAGGAATCAACACACTCTGAATCTCAGCCTGCGTGGCGGCATCGGCATGGCCAATCCACACATGCTGGATGGTGCCGTTGCGGTCCACCACCATCAACGTCGGCACGGCGCGCAGTCTGATGGAACCGGATGCCGCATGGTGGACCTGACCGCGGGTCAGGCCCATCTGTTCCGCAAAGGCGCCTTCCGTGGCCATGTCACTCGACGGCGTCACCATCGCCACCGCGGTGCCCTGTTCCCGGCCTGCGGCAAACACGCCCGCAAAAAACGGGACGCCCCGCAGACAGACGCCGCAGGTACTGCGCGCAAAGAGCAGGACGGTGCGGTCCGACGTGCCATAGATCGCCGGGTCAACATCCACCTGTTCGCCCACCACGTAGGCCGGAGCCGGCACCGCCGGGCCCAGACCCACCATCGTCCGCACGGCAGGACTGACCACCACCGCCGTGGTGACACCGAGGGCCACCACACACAGGGCGATAACCCATCCCGCCAGCTTTCGAATGGTCGCTTCCGTGGCCACGGACGTTACGTGCCGATCGCGCCGACCTTGCACACGCCGTCACAGGGGTCGTTCCAGAACCACCCGCAGGCCGGCCACCGATCATCCACCGTGCAGGTCACGGCGTCACACCAGGTCATCGAGAGCAGGTCACACCCGAATTCGAGATTACAGCTGCAATCTCCCGCTTCATCCGCCTGCACCACAAAGCGATCTCGCACGTAGTCCGCGAGCTTCAGATGCCAGGGTGCGGCGCTCGCCAGCATCAGCGTCGTCTTGTTCCCGAGCCGGTACAACAGGTAGTCGGCCACCTCGGCGCCAAACAACTCCTTGATGCGTTCGGCCACCAGCTGCGTCTGTGCGCGCGCCACGGCGCGCGTCTCGTCGGAGGCGAGCATGGAATCCTGTGCGGCCGCGATCGCAGCCGTCAGCGCGTCCGCCTGCTCGGAACTCAGTTCCGGGCGGGCATCGCGATAGGCCGTGATGTGGTCCACCCACACCTGCGCACGCTCAGCGGGTGACAGGCGCGCCATGATCTCTTTGCGGTAGGTGAAGGGATACCGTTGGATATCACGTGCGACGGTGGCCAGACTCGTCTCCGGCAAACTCCGGGCCCACTCAGCGGACGCTGACTGGGCGTCGGTGGTCACCGCCTTGATGAGCACAAATTCTGCCGGCAGGGTCAGCGCGGCTACCACCGCACAAAGAACCAGACGACGACGGGTGCGAGTGGTCACTGGGGACTCCTTACGAAAATCGCCGGAACGCGGCGGTTCGTGGAGACTTTATTAGTGGCCTAAACTATTGTCAATAAAGTGCTTACGGTTCTCCGTATCGAACGGTCACAAGCGTGATTTGACGGTCACGAACGCACATTACTGGCCGCTCAAGTCGCCGTAGAACTTCCAATCAACGACCATGTCGCGCGTCAGGGGCATCTTCGAGACGGCCAGGCGCAGGAAGGCGACCGGCATCGATCCCTGCCGCATGATTTCGTCGTGGAAGTCCTTTTCGGTGCGCATGCCGGAGTCCACAATCTCGCGCTTCATGCCGCGAATCTGCAGGCCACCGACGAGGTACGCCATCTGATACAGCGGACCGTACTGGCCGCCAAACGACCGGCGCACTTCGGCGGTCGCGTTGTCGCGTTCGTGGCCGACCTCATTGACGAGGAAATCGATGGCCTCCTGGGGCGACCACTGGCCCATGT
Organism: uncultured Solibacteraceae bacterium; assembly: GCA_964559545.1. Lineage (GTDB taxonomy): Bacteria > Acidobacteriota > Vicinamibacteria > Vicinamibacterales > SCN-69-37 > SYFT01. The sequence goes on from CAZLJG010000281.1 coordinate 3,289, forward strand.
GGAACTTGAGCGAGAAGATGATGCGGGCCGCGCGGTGCATGCGCCAGAACAGGGCACCGACCTTTTTCTCCGGAGAATCGTGGAAGCCCTTGTCGTACAGGATGGTCTCCCAGTAGAGCGGCCAGCCTTCACCGAGGAACGGCGTGCCGCCGAGTCCGGCGCGATAGCCGTTGAAGCGCGCGCCCATGAAGCCGACCAGGTTATGGCCGGGGATCATCTCGTGGTGCGCAACGGCATTCGAGAAGAACTTGTTGTTGCCGCGCAGCACCTGCATGCGCGTGTCGTACTCCTGCGTGTTGGTGGGAAACGCCACAAGAATCTGCGAGCCCCCGAGAAAAAATGGCGCCGTCAGCTGACGTTCCGGCGACAACATCACCATGCGGAACGATTCACTCGCCACCGCCGGCACCGAGATCAAATCGTTGTTGCGCAGGTAGGTGACCGCCTCGAAGAGCAGGTCGCGCACATATTCCGGCTGGCGTCCCGGCTCGACGTACATGTTCTTCACACGTTCGACCGCCGCGCTCCAGTCACTGCCCAGGCCCATCTGCCTCGAGGCCTTTTCCATCTCGGCCACCGTCCACGCAAACTCCCGCTCACCGAGCCGGATCAGTTCCTCAGGCGTGTAGGGAATCATCTCGTTTGCGAGGTCGAAGATCAGGCCGGCGCGCCCACGGGCCGCGCCTTCGATACCGCTGTTGTCGGTCTTGCGTGGCGCGTTGGGATCGGGGCGGAACGCCGCGCGCGCAATCTCCAGCTCGGCCATCTTCTTCACATAGAGGTACGAGACCTGGGCGTTGCGGGTCAGCCGATCGAAGTCCAGCGTCTTCAGCGCCGCCAGCCAGCGTTCGTAGTAGCTGACCGGACGCGCCTGCGGCGCGCCACCGCGGCCGCCGGCCGCACCACGGAAGCGCTGCACCACCGGCGCCATTTCGTCCGACGGCAACGCGATGATCTCCGCAAGATTCGGCACGCTCGACATCGCAGGCGCGACCGCCGGGGCGATCGTGGGCGTGGGGATCGTGACGCTGGCCGCTTCGTGATTCGCAGCGACCACCGGTTCACGCAGGAAGGCGGCGTACTCGGTGAGCGCCTTTTCCAGGTGGTTCCACGGCATCGGCACCCACCACGTGAAGAGGGGATCAAACGTGTAGTAGTGGTTGAACCACTCGGTGAGGCTGGCGCGCAT
>CAZLJG010000282.1:0-4459 GCA_964559545.1 uncultured Solibacteraceae bacterium
TCAGTCACTCGGCGCCGGTCGCTGGCGTCTGGCAGGGGAGTGGCTCGTCGAATGTTTGCTGCTGTCGTTGCTCGGTGGCGCAGCCGCGTTGCTGGTGGCGTGGGCGACCGCCCGGGCGCTCGGGTCGATGGACCTGCCACCGGAGCTCGTTGGCGGCCTGTCACTGGAAGCCGCGATGAGCTGGCGAGTGGTCGCGTACGCGTTCGGCGTCTCAGCCTTCGGCGCTCTGTGTTTTGGCGCGAGCACGGCGTGGCGCGCTGGCGGACATGCGCCGCTCCCCGTGCTGAAATCCGATGGCGGCACCCAGGCCGGCGCGGCCGGCTCCTCGCGAACAAGGCGCCTCACGGTGGCCGTGCAGGTTGCCTCGTCGGTTGTCCTGCTCGTGGTCGCGAGTCTGTTTGCCACGAGTTTGTCCCGACATGCGATGGCGGATCCTGGTTTTGACGCGAATCGCCTGGGCGTCATGGCCATCAACCTCCAGCGCCAACGCGTACCGCAACCGGAGTGGGGCGCACTAACCGATCGGGCCCTGGCTACAGCCCGTCAGGTGCCCGGCATCACGCAGGTCGCTATCGCGATGCGCCCGGCCCTCGCGCTCGGACAGGATGTGCAGACCGTGCGGATCCCCGGCTACACGCCGCCCGATGATGCGCCGAGTGTGCAGGTGGACTTCAACCAGGTCAGTGCCGGCTACTTCGCCACACTTGGCCTGGAGTTCATGGCGGGAGGCCCCTGGCGTGTTGCGGAAGGCTCCGGTCCAACTGCCGTCATCAACGAGACGATGGCCCGGGCGTATTGGAAGGATGGCGATGCCGTGGGCCGCGCGATCTCTGTCGGCGCCACTGCCGGTACCGTCGTGGGCATCGTGAAGGACTCGGCGTATTACGAGATCGGCGAATCGCCCAGGCCGATGCTGTACCTGCCGGCCGAGCTCACGCGACCTGGTGGATTCGCCCTCCACGTTCGCACCGATGGTGATCCCGCTGCGGCTGCGTCCAGTGTGGCGCGGGCGCTGGCCGCCGCCGACCGCCGGCTGACGCCCACGGAGACGATGGCGTTTGCGGAACTGCGGCAGGTCTCGTTGTTCCCCACTCGCCTGCTCGCGGGTTCCGCCATCGTGTTTGGCGCCGTCTCTGTGCTGCTGACGATCGTCGGCCTGTATGGCGTAATTGCCGCCTCGGTCGGTGCACGGACGCGTGAGATTGGCGTGCGGATGGCGCTCGGCGCTGCGCCGGGTGCGGTGCAGCGCGCGGTGCTGGCGGAAGCGCTCCGGCTGGTCGGCGTCGGCGGCGTCGCGGGCGGCATCGCCGGGTACGCAGCCGCACGCGCGCTCCAGGACTGGCTCTACGCCGTTGCGCCGTTTAACGCCACGATTTACGCGCTTGTGTTCGCGTTCGTCGGCATCCTTGCGACGGCCTCCGCGTGGTTCCCGGCGAGGCGCGCCGCTCGTGTCGATCCCGTGACGATCCTGCGGTAGCTAGAAGTTCATCCAGCGCGAGAACTTCAGCAGGAACGTGTTCGTCGAGGGCGCGTTGAAGAGATCCGAGAAGCCGCGGCTGAAGTCGAACTCACCCATCGGCACAAAGTGATCACGCCCCTGCTGCCACACGAGGAAAAACGCGGACCCCGGTCGGTATTCCCAACGGAGCACGTTCGTCGTGCGGAACGACCGGATGTTGAAGTCCGGGTTGCCCTGATAGGCGAACGGGCGGTACCGACCTTCGTACTCCTTCGAGCGGCCATTGGCGAGCTCCTTGAAGTTCGAGTAATCGCCGGCGGACTGGAACGGCTGCGCGTAAATCTGCAGCGAGAGGGTCGGCGTGATGGTGTAGTTCAGCCGCGCCGTCATGCGGAGCGTCGTCTGGTGCAACCGTCCGAACACGTAGCGCGGGCCTTCGGTGCTGACCAGATTCGTGATCCACTGCGACTGGGAGTGGTTGGTGTTGAATCCCACACCCAGGCTCGCTGAAATCGCTGAGGACGGCCGGAACGTCACGCTCGGCGACAGGTCGCGCTGCCATGCGCCGTGCCCGTCCTTGAGCCAGAAGAAGTTCATTGAACCAAACACCTTCTTGCGATTGTCCGTCTGGAAGTTGCCCCACTGGTTGACGTTCGCGTTGGTGAACCCGCCCGGGCCACCGCGCGTCAGCCGGTCGGCGAATCCCTGGCCGTTGTAGTTGAGGCCGGTGCCGAACGACCAGTTGTTGGTGAACAACCAGTGGGCGTTGACGTTGCCACCCCAGAACCGGCGGTCGCCCGCCATGTTCCAGCCCTGCCAGAAGTTGAAGTTCACGCTGACATCGCGCACGTATTTGCCGGGCGTGTTGTCACGCACCTGGAACCAGAAGCCCTGACCGATCTCGTCGGCGCGCTGATGAAATCCGACGTCGTTGATGTCGAAGCCGGTCGACTTGTACATCACGTAGGTGTTGAAGCGGGTACGGCGTCCGGCGATCTTGTTGAATGACAACTGTCCCGCGTGCCCACTCAGTGAGGTGCGTGTGGGGTCGTATTCGACATGGTCCGCGTCCGGCCGCTGGAAGCTGTGCACGGTGCTGCGCTGGATGCGCGCAATGGCGTCCGCGCTGCCGTTGACGGTGCTTCCCGCGAAGAACCCGTTGATGCTGAATCGCTGACCAATCCGGATGTCCGCGTCCACGCCGCCGGAAATAGCCGATGACGGGAGGAAGTCCAGCTCGCTGGTCAACTGCCGCTTGATCGATGTGGCCATGACGCCGATGCGCGAGCGGTTGTCGAACTCGCGATTCACGCGCAGCACCGTGTAGTTGGACAGCGGTTCGACCGGCGTCTCCGTGATGGCGAGCGTGGGCCCGGAGGCGATACGCGCGTATTCGCGACCGGTCACGGCGTGCAGCGCGCCGATGGAGTACTTGCCGACCCGTCCGGTCAGTTTGCCTGCACCGAGGATCGTGGTGTTGGTCGGCTGATCGACGAACCCATCTTGTGGCGCGCCGACCGATCGTTGCGGCGTGCGACCGATGCGTCGCGAGTAGAAGAGGCCCGTGCAGCTGCCGTCGTTGCAGTCCACATCGAAGCGGAACGTACCTGACCCTTCGACAAAAAATGGCCGTCGCTCCGCGAAAAACGTTTCAAACCCGCTGAGGTTTACGACCGCAGGGTCGGCTTCGACCTGGCCGAAGTCCGGGTTGACGGTGCCGGTCAGCGTGAGCCCCGGCGCGACCGAGTACTTGAGGTCGAGGCCCACCGTGCCACTCGGATCGGGGGAGTTCCGCAGCGGATCACCCGCGCGAACGGGGGCCGTGAGCATCTGCGTGAGCGCATACGGCATCACTTCGAACTTCTTCTGGCGGCCGGAGACGTCGAGGCCGGTGAGGCTGCCAAACGACGACACATAGCCACTCGCGCTGCGCGGCAGGATCGGCCAGGTGGATATTTCATTCAGCCGCGCCACGGTGCGCGAGGCCGCAAATCCAAACACCGATGACTCGGCGGGGCGGAAGCGCAGCTGCGAAAACGGAATCTTGAACTCGGCGCGCCATCCGCCGGCGTGGCGGGTGACGGCGACGTCCCAGACGGCATCCCAGCCGCGGTCGTTCGACGTGTCGTTGAACCAGTACTGGTCGTACTTCACGCCGGAGGCGTTGACGCCGAATTCATAGGCCGACCGCTTGTCATTAAACGAGTCGAGCAGAATCGAGACCCAGTCCGACGGCGACGAGTCGTCGCGGCGAGTGAGGATGCCGACCACCCGATCGGGCTCCGCGTCGAGCGCATTCACCGCAATGTAGAGGGCGGTCGAGTCGAAGAGGATGCGCACTTCGGTCTGATGGGAGGCGGCCGCGCCTTCGCTCGGGGTGCGCTGCACAAACCCGGTCACCACCGGAGCCTTCGCCCAGACCTCTTCAGTGAGGTTGCCGTCAATTTGCATCGCGGTGGCCTCCGGTCCGATGCGCACAGCCGCGACACTCGCGGTGGGAATCCGTGTGGTTGGCGTTGGCGGGTCATCCGCCGCCGCCAACGACGCAACCGAGAGGCACGCCATGGCAAGCAGGGCGCAGGAGATACGCGAATACATCCGACTCATGACCGGGGTTAGACGGAGCGAAGTCGCGTCCCGTTTGCGGGACGCGATTCTGTTCGATCGCGAACGATCGAGTCGGGTAATCTCTCGACCATGATCCGTACGGTGAATCGTCTCAGCGCGTTACTGGTGGCAGGAGCAATCGGGATGGTGTGCCTTTCGGCCCGCAGCTCGGCCCAGGCCCCGCTCTTCTCGGCGGCAGAGCCAGGAATTTCTCCTGATGGAGCCGAAATTGCGTTCGTATCCGGCGGCGACATCTGGACGGTGCCCTCCAGCGGCGGCGATGCCAGGCTTCTCATCGCGCACGAAGCGACCGAACGTCGGCCGCTCTATTCGCCCGACGGCCGTCATCTCGCGTTCATGTCGACACGCACCGGCGGCGGCGACATCTATGTG
>CAZLJG010000283.1:0-1435 GCA_964559545.1 uncultured Solibacteraceae bacterium
GGGGGGCCGTCGCCGATGTGGAGTGTGGCGACGTCGTAGCCGGTGAAGTCGGACGGGATGTGCGCGGGGAATTCGTCGCGATGAAGCGTGATGTAGCGATTCACGCCGGCCGCGAAGCCGTCGTAGAGGTCGCGCGTTTCCGGCTGAAGCAGATGGAATGTCTCAATCGCCCGTGCGCGTTCGCGCAACGTCGCGAAGTCCGCGTCGACTGACCCGCGCCCGTTCACACGTGCTGTCTGACCACGCGTGGCCCACAGCCGCGTCGGGGTCACATCGCCATAGTCCTCCACCTGCAGCCAGCCGAGTGCATATCCCCCTGCCCGCAGATTCTCCGCTCGGATGTGCGGCACGCCATGCGCCGTGCGGAGGATCTCGACCTCACGCCACAAGTCGCCCGGTTGCGTCGTGGTCGTCGCCGGCGCCACGGCCCACGTCCCAACGATCACGGCACACACCACAAGTGTTCTCATCACATCCTCGCCAGTATTGGAGTTGTCCGGTACAACACGTGCGGCGACCCGGCATGCACGATGTCGCGGTCGTACTGCAACCCGGCCTTCTCGAGCACATGCCGGGACGCCGAGTTTGTCGGGAGCGTCACGGCGACCATTGTCGACAGTCCGAACCTGTCGCGCCCCACCGACAGACAGGCTGTCGCAATCTCGGTCGCGTACCCGCAGCCCCAGTATTCGGGGTGGAAGCTGTACCCGATCTCCACCTCGTCAACCCCTTCCACATCAAGGTGCCGGAGCAGCCCGCGACCCACGATGGGGCCGGAGGGGTCGAGGCGCAACATCCACAATCCGAATCCGAAGGTGGCCCAGTGCGCGAGGTTTCTCTCCAAATACGCCATCGTCCACACTTCGTCCCGGACGCCACCGAGGGTGGCCATCTGTCGAGGCTCCGCATGCATGCGGATCAAGTCAGGAAGGTGCGTCGGCATGAGACGCTCGGCATGAAGACGGGCGGTTCGAAACGCGTCCATGGAGGCGACTAGAATACCCGCGATGCCCCACCCAGTTCGTCCTGCTCTGCTCGCCGCGGTTCTGGCCATCGGCGTCGCGGCCTGCGCGACCACCGTCGTCCGCGATCCCGGCCGACCGGCTGCCGCCAGCACAACCATCACCAACCCTGCCGCGCAGATCGCGGAGTCGGCCGGTGGCGTGGTCGCGAGCGCCACGGTTGACGCGACATCCGTTGGGGCGCAGGTCCTCGCCGAGGGAGGCAACGCGGTGGACGCCGCGGTCGCCACCGCATTCGCGTTGGCCGTCACCGAGCCGAGCATGTCCGGCCTCGGCGGACGCGCGAGCATCCTGCTGCGTCAACCGGACGGGACCATCGTCGGCATCGACGGTCTGAACCAGGTGCCGTCGATCTACAAGGAGAAGTCCGGCCTGCCTCTGCCCTACGAGCGCGCCGCGATTCCCGGTGTGCC
>CAZLJG010000283.1:1535-4393 GCA_964559545.1 uncultured Solibacteraceae bacterium
GCGATGCATTGGGCACTTGCGGACCGCGCGACACGCCGTGGCACGGAAGAAGAGAGCGCCGCGTTCCTGACGTCGCCGGCGCACGCCAAGGACCGCGCCGGTCGCGTGATGATTCCCGTCGGCAGCGGGACCGGCACCACCGAACCTGAACCGTTCCAAGGCGCGGGCCTGCTCTTTCCTCCGGGCACACTCGTCACCGCTGACACGGATCGCGAGGCGACGACGCACTTGTCAGTGGCGGATAAACACGGCCGGGTCGTTGCGCTGACCCAGTCGCTCGGGCCCAGTATGGGCACGCGCCTCGTCGCGCGAGGCCTGGGATTCCTGTTTGCGACCCGGCTGGGCACAGCGCCCGGCTCACGTCCTGCCTCAACGGTCGCGCCAACAATCATGATTTCCCCTGACGGCCGCGACGTGGTCGCGCTCGGTGGTGCCGGCGACAATCGCATCATCACAGCGGTCATTCAGGTCATCAGCCGCCTCGTGGATCACAAGATGACGCTGCCCGAAGCCCTGCTCGCCCCACGCGTACACCCGGATGCCGAACGCACACTCCGCGTGGAAGAGGGCCCCGTGTCGCTGTGGTCTGCGGCGGACCGCGAGCGGTTCGCCACCTGGGGATTCAAACTCGTCCCATCACCATCCGGGTTCTTCGGGCGCGTCCACGCGGTGCGCATCCGTGGTTCCTCGCCTGCGCAGGGCGTCGCAGAACCCCGTTGGACGGGAGCCGCAGCTGGGCCAAAATGACTTACACTTCGCGTGCCCCCAGGAGGTAGTTACTCATCATGACCCGTCACGTTCTCCGGACGATGTTTGCCGGCGCCGCCCTCGCCGCGGCAGTCACCGTCGTCACCCCGATCGCGTCGGCCGCTGCCCAGCAGCTGCCCGGCGATCCCCGGCCCAGACCTGAACTCGTCCGCCAGCCGTACAGCAAGGCGGATGTTGAATTCATGCAGGGCATGATTCCGCACCACGCGCAGGCGCTCGTCATGTGCAGTCTGGCCAAGCCCAACGGCGCCAGTGCCCAGCTGCAGTTGCTCTGCGAACGCATGAGCATCAGCCAGAAGGACGAGATCGCCATGATGCGCACCTGGTTGCGCGACCGTGGCCAGACCGTGCCCGCTCCGGACGCCACGCACATGACCATGGACCACGGCGGCATGAAACACGACATGCTCATGCCGGGCATGTTGACCGATGAGGAGCTCGCCACACTCCGCAAAGCGCGGGGCAAGGACTGGGACCGGCTCTTTCTCGTCGGGATGATCAAGCACCACAAGGGCGCCATCGACATGGTGGACGTGCTCTTCAAGTCACACGGTGCCGCGCAGGATGACGATGTGTATTTGTTTGCGTCGGACGTATTTGCCGACCAGACCGCAGAAATTGAACGTATGGAGCTGATGCTCGCGGCCCTTGGAGGGGGACAGTCACAATGAGACAGACACGATTCACCACCCGTTTCGCAGCGACCGTTGCGGCCGGCGTCGTCGCGCTCGCCGGGATGGCGACCGTTACGACCTCGGAAGTCACGGCCGAGCAGCAGGCGCCGCCGCCTCAGGCCGCCCAGCCACCCGCTGGTGGCCGCGGTCAGGCCGCACCACCGCCGCCCGTGCCCGCGTTGCCGGCGACCATGCCCGCACCGGTCACGCCGGTCATCTCAGCCACAGCCCCGACACCTGACGCCCGTGTTGGGTTGCGCGCGGGCTACTGGGATGCCGCCCAGGCCGCGTGGAACATGCGCCTGGTCTCGAACACGCCTCCGCCCGAGGCGTACCGTGGGATCACCAGTTCCGACCTCGCCTTCACCGGCAAGTACGTGGTGCAGGGCAACTATCACGGCATCCTGTTCTGGGACGTGTCGAACCCGGCCAAGCCGGTCCTCGTGAAGGACTATGTGTGTCCGGCGTCGCAGAACGACGTCTCGGTCTTCAAACACCTGCTGTTTGTGTCGTCGGAAGGCACGGGCGCGCGTCTCGACTGCGGCACGCAGGGTGTGCCGGAGCCGGTGAGCAAAGAGCGTATTCGCGGCATCCGCATCTTCGACATCTCGAACATCGCGAGTCCGAAGTACGTCGGCAACGTGCAGACGTGCCGCGGTTCACACACGCATACGGTGGCGGAAGATCCGCGCGACAAGGAAGCGGTCTACGTGTACATCTCGGGATCGGCGGGCGTGCGTTCCGCGGAAGAACTGCCGGGCTGCACGACGGGCCAGATGGGTGAGAACCCTGACACCGCGCAGTTCCGCGTGGAAGTGATCCGCGTGCCGCTCGCGAATCCGGAAAAAGCAGCGGTCGTCAACTACGCGCGCATCTTCAATGACCTCGCGCCACCTCCCCGCCGGGTTGAACCCGGTCGCGCGGGCGGTGCAGGTCGCGGCGGCGCTGCTGCCGCTGGTGCCGCGGCAGGGGCGACGCCTCCCCCCGCCGGCGCCACGCCGCCTCCAGCCACACCTCCGCCTGCGGGTGCCGCAGGTGCGGCCGCACCGCCGGCCGGTGCCACACCTCCTGCCGCCGGCCGTGGTGGCCGTGGTGGTGGTCCGCCCACCGGTCCGAACCAGTGCCACGACATCACGACGTACCCGGAAGCCGGTCTGGCCGGTGGCGCGTGCGGCGGCTACGGCCTGCTGCTCGACATCCGTGAAGTCGCGCACCCGGTGCGTATGGACTTCGCCGGCGACACGAACATGTCGTTCTGGCACTCGGCGACGTTCAACAACGACGGCACGAAGGTCCTGTTCTCAGACGAGTGGGGCGGCGGTCGCGCTCCGCGGTGCCGCGCGGAAGATCGCCAGGAGTGGGGCGCCAACGCGCTCTTCACCGTCGAACGCGGCAAGCTCGTGTTCCACAGCTACT
>CAZLJG010000284.1:0-4376 GCA_964559545.1 uncultured Solibacteraceae bacterium
TTCGCGGCCACGCGGGCCGACGATGTCTCGGCGCGATAGAGGAAGACCTTGCCTTCCTGCACGTGACTGATCAGCCCGCGCGCTTCGAGACGACGCAGCAGGGTGCGGATGCTCGAGTCCTTGAGGGGGTGGGTCTTGTGGAGGCCCTCACGCACCTGTTCCGACGTCACCGGCCCCTTGGCCGCCACAAAATCCACAATGGCGCGCTGCAGCGCCGTCAGCGGTCCGCCTGAAGTGTTACGAGCTGTCATGCGACATACCGTAACACTCAAGCCACCGATCGTCAAGATCGTGAACTCTCTATAATCGACAGGTGATCATCGTGACCGGCGCAGCCGGGTTTCTGGGCAGTGCGGCGGTGTGGGCGCTGAATGCGCGCGGCATCACCGATATCGTGTGCGTCGATACACGACCCACCGCGGAAGGCACGGCGAATCTGGCACCGCTGACGTATGCGGCGTATGTCCCCCACCTGCAGTGGCTTGAGGAAGTTCGTCGCGGCGAGTGGAAGACGCGCATGCGGGCAGTGATCCATCTGGGCGCGTGCAGCAGCACCACCGAACAGAACTGGGACTACCTGCGGGAGAACAACCTCGAGTATTCGAAGACAGTCTGCGAGGCCGCGCTCGATGCCGGCGCGCGGTTCATCGTCGCCAGCAGTGCGGCGACGTATGGAGACGGAGCCCAGGGGTACTCAGACGACCACGAGGGGCTGGACGATCTGCGACCGCTCAACCTGTATGGCCGGTCAAAGCATGAATTTGATCGGTGGGCGCGCGACACCGGCCGACTCGATCAGATCGCGTCGCTGAAATACTTCAACGTGTACGGCCCGAACGAGTGGCACAAGGGCGACATGCGCTCGATGGTGTGCAAGGGCTACGAGCAGGTCCGGGATACTGGCCGCGTGCGGCTGTTCCGCAGCGACCGGCCCGAATATCCCGATGGCGGCCAGCGCCGCGACTTCATCTATGTGAAGGACGCCATTGCGATGACGTTGTGGCTGCTCGACCACCCCGAACACAACGGGGTTTTTAATGTCGGCACTGGGGAATCCACCGACTGGAACCGCCTCATGCGCGCCATCTTCGCCGCGATGAACCGCGACCCGCGGATCGAATACTTCGACATGCCCGCTGAGCTGGCGAAGGCCTACCAGTACGACACGTGCGCCGACATGACGAAGCTCCGAGCCGCAGGCTACGGAGCGCCAGTCATGTCGGTCGAATCAGCCGTGCGCGACTACGTGGTCAATTACCTGGTGCCGCACAGGCACCTTTAACGCCCGCGGCGCGGTCCGAACGACCGCGTCCCTGATCCGGCTGGGCGCGGGCCTGAGGGCCTGCCGCCACCGGGACGTGCACCGGGTCCGCGACCGGCTGACGGTGCAGGCGCCCCGCCTCGACGGGCGGCTTTCTCTGCAGCGCGCGACCGTTCCTGCTGCTTGCGGGCGCGGATGTCACGAATGCGATCCGCGATCGGAATCTCGAGGCGCGCGGGTGGCTTCGCGTTGTAGTCGAAGTCCGGCACCGTGATGCGGGGCAAGCGCTTCTTGATCGCCGCCTCAATCCGCCGCAAATCACTTTCCTCGTCGGGCGCCACAAACGTGAACGCGTCACCGGTAGCCTCCGCGCGTGCGGTACGACCCACGCGGTGGATGTAGTCCTCAGGCACGAGCGGCACGTCGAAGTTCACGACGTGACCAAGGGCCGAGATGTCGATGCCGCGGGCGGCAATGTCGGTCGCGACGAGCACCTGCACCTTGCCCTCCTTGAAGGACGACAACGCCGCCGTCCGCTGCGCCTGCGACCGGTTGCCATGAATGCGATCGGCCTTGATGTTGTTCTTCACGAGGAAGTCGGCCAGACGATTCGCGCGGTGTTTGGTGCGCGTGAACACGAGGGTGTCCTTCATCTCGTCGCCCTGCAGCAGTTTCAGCAGCAGCACGGACTTGAGTTCCTGCGGCACAGGATAGACGGCCTGCGTGATACCCACGGCGGGGCCGGCCTGCCGTTCCACGGCGATCCGCACGGGATCCTTCAACATCTCGCGCGTCAACTCCGCAATCGGCGGCGGCATCGTCGCACTGAAGAACATCGTCTGCTTACGCGGCGGCAACGCTTTGAGAATGCGACGGATTTCCGGGAGGAAGCCCATGTCGAGCATGCGGTCCGCTTCGTCGAGCACGAGGTATTCGAGCTTCGGCAGCTTCGCATACTGCTGCTTCATGTGATCCATGAGGCGGCCGGGCGTCGCGATGATGACGTCCACCCCGCGACGGAACGCATGTTCCTGCGGGCCCATGCCGACACCACCGATGACAATCGCACCGCTTACCGGCGTGTGCACGGCGAGGTCCTGGAGGTCTTCGAGAATCTGCGCCGCGAGTTCACGCGTCGGCGTGAGCACAAGCGCGCGCGTCGCGCCGCGAGGCGAATCAATGAGGTGCTGAATCAGCGGAAGCAGAAAAGCCGCGGTCTTGCCGCTGCCGGTCATGGCGCACGCGAGGACGTCACGGCCCTCAAGCGCGGGAGGAATGGAATCAGCCTGAATGGCCGTCGGACGGGCAAAGCCCAGTTCCTTGATGGCCTTGAGCAGGTTGGGGTGGAGTTTTAACGTAGAAAAAGGCACGAACAGATCCTGACTTCCCTAAGGACTTCCATCAATGAATTCGAGGGAATCACTCACCGACCGGGGAACCCGGCGCGAGCAGGGAGAGGAGCCTAGTGTAACAGAACAGCCCGGCTGCTCCGACTTAGTCCTCGGCGAGGACCCAGGCGAGGCCGCCGGCGAGGAGCAGGGTGACAACGGCGGCCACGGTGCCCCAGGCGAGCCAACTCCACGTCGAAACGGCCGGGATGTTCACTGAAGGCAGGCTGAATGTCGGGAGGCTGAATTCGGGCAACAGGGCGAGATACCACTCGGCGCTCGGGCCGATGGTGATCACCGCCAGGATCACGGTCGCCAGAGCAACCAGTTGTGCGGCGAGCACGGGGCGTGACGCGCGGCGGGCGGCTTCCTCCCTGGCCCGCACCTGCGCGCGATACCAGACGACCGCCGCGTCCGGCACTTTGACTGGCTGGGGATCGTCGGCCCACTCGCGGACCACCGTCGCGACCGCTGCGACCTCCTTGCAGATGGCGCACTCAGCCGCATGTGCGCGGAGTGTGGCGTCGGCGCGCGACGGCCACTGCCCGATCGCCACCAGGTCGAGCACATCCCGTTCACACGGACAACTCATGTCGGCACCCGGCTTCATGACAGCGCCTCCGCCAACTTCCGGCGCGCGCGACTGAGCAGCACCTTCACGCTGCTGCGCCGCACGCCGACGGCTCCGGCAATCTCCTCGTGTGACGCCCCCTGCGCGTAGGCGAGCCACAGCAGCGCGCGTTCCTTGGGCTTGAGCCGCTCGAGCGCCTGCGTCACCACCACCCGACGCTCGGTGCCCGCGGCATGGTCGTTCACGTTCGCCGCAAGATCCACCAGGTCCCCACCGACTTCGGACGGCTGGGTCTTTCGCCGGCGATGACCGTCGTGCACGAGGTTGGTCGCAATCCGGAACAGGTAGTGCCGACGATGGGACTCGGAGTCGAGTGAGACCTTCGACCGGAGGAGCCGGTAATAACACTCCTGGAGCAGGTCGTCGGCCGCCTGTCGATCTCCGGTCAGCCGCGCGAGGTACGCCCACAACATGCGGGACGTGCGTTCATAGAACCCGCGGAACGCATCCTCGTCCATCTGCATGGTGACGTCGGCTTCAACCTGCGCGTCAGCCGCAATGTCAGCCGTCTGCCCCCGGAGCATCACATCTCGAATCGTCATTGGCGTTTCTGGTCCAGCAATCCTAGCTTGGAAGAGATGACGTAGGAAGCCGCCGCGGAGATCGCAAAACCTACGCCGAGCGCGATGGCCAGGGTGCCCCACGAGCCCACCATCTGCTGCACTTCAGGCTCAAGCCCACGCCGGACGAACATGAAGCCGACACCGAGGGAAATCATCACGACACCCACCTGCACCGACCAGAGGATCCGGCTGAACGGTGCCCCGACGGACTGCTGATTGGCGGATTCGAGCGCCAGAGGCGAGGCCTGCAGGAATCGCTGGCCGGCATCGGAGTCCATGTAGGCCCGCAGGTCCTCACTCGACGTCATGCGCTCCAGCAGCTTCGCATGCACTTCCGACTGGGTCTTGGTCGTCCGCAGCCAGCGGCGGTGGTCGACGATGTATTTGATGACCCAGCCGAGGGCAAACGCGAACATCGAGAACCCGAGGAACACCATCATGTCGCCGAACATGTTCCGCCAGGTGCTGAGGGCTTCGCGGCGCACCACATCGCCGGGATTGCGCTCTTCGGCCCACGTGGACTGGGAGAGATG
>CAZLJG010000285.1:0-4360 GCA_964559545.1 uncultured Solibacteraceae bacterium
GCCGGGATGAGGTTCGCGGCAGCGGCGGCGGCTGTGAGCGCCAGGAACGCGGCGGCGACGATCGGGAAATCGAATCCGCCGCCATCAAACAACAGTGACCCGATGCCCTGCACGGCGACGAACGACAGACCGAGGCCAATCACCAATCCGGCGATCGTGGTCGCCATGCCGTCACGCAGCACCAGGGTGGTGACATCACGCGCCGTGGCGCCGAGGGCCATGCGAATGCCGATTTCGCGCGTTCGCCTGGACACAAGGAACGCTTTCACACCGTAGATGCCAAGGGCCGCCATCACGAGGGCGACGATGCCGAAGATGGTGAAGACGCGGGCGGCTGTGCGGACAATCCACAACATCGCGCTGCGCTCGCGGTACATCGCGCCGGTCTCGAGGGTGACCACCGGCAGCCGTGCATCCACATCGCTCAGGGCCGTGCGGATGGCCGGCAGGAGCGCGGCCTCGTCGGGGGCCACTGACTGCACGTGCAGCGTCATGCCGCTGCGGAATCGCTGGGCATGCGGTCGATACAGATGGGCGCCAGGCCCATCGTCATTCATCTGGTGCATGATCGCGGGCGCGATACCGATGACCTCCACCAGTTCCGGCGCGAGATCGGCTCCACGATTGACCTGGATCTGTCGGCCAATCGGGTCATCCGTGCCGAACACGCGCGTGGCAAGCACCTCATCCATGATCGCCACCGGCGGCGTAGTGGCCGACGTGACTTCAGCCATCGAGAAGTCGCGACCGCGGAGCAACGAGAGCCCGAGCGACGGGAAGTAGTCCTGTGTCACCGACTGCGTGATGGCCGATGTGACGGCGGTCTCGTAGTCGGGATCGGAGGCTCGTCGCACGGGACCCGGCTTCTGGACCGCGGACGCTTCGCTCACGTCGCCGAACGGCATAAGTGAGCTCAATGACACGTGGGTGACCGACGGTATACGGCGCACGCGGTCGAGCACATCGGCATACACCGCGTGTGCGCGCGGTCGGTCGAAGCCAGCGAGGCTGGTGTCGAGCGTGGCGTGAATGCCGCGGTCAAACGAGAACCCTGGATCGACGCCTGCCGCCACCCAGGCACCGCGGACAAACGCGCCAGCCGTGGTCAGCAGGGCGAGGCTCAGTGCCAACTGGCCCATGACCAGCACGTGCCGGATGGGGAGCCGCGACTTGGCCAGGATCGGGAGTTCGCCGGCCTGTTCCTTGAGCGCCGGCAACACGTCGGCGCGCG
Organism: uncultured Solibacteraceae bacterium; assembly: GCA_964559545.1. Lineage (GTDB taxonomy): Bacteria > Acidobacteriota > Vicinamibacteria > Vicinamibacterales > SCN-69-37 > SYFT01. The sequence goes on from CAZLJG010000285.1 coordinate 1,232, forward strand.
AGGCGGCCAGCGCCGGACCGAGGCTCGAAAAGATGGTGCCCAACGCGGCAAATGCCAGTGTGGCCAGAAACACCCGGGCATCCGGCGTGGTCTCGATGGTGAGCATCACCGGCAGCAGCCCGTTCATGCCGCTGACAAGCGCCCGCATCGCGCCTGTGGCGATGAGCAGCGCGAGGCCTCCGCCAGCCAGCGACAACAACAGGCTTTCAGTCAGCAACTGCCGCACGACCTGGCCACGCGTGCCGCCCATCGAGAGGCGGATCGCGAACTCCTTGGCCCGTGCTGACCCACGCGCGAGCTGCATGTTCGCGAGGTTGAGCGCCGCGATCAGCAGCACGATGCCCGACATCACCAGCAGGCTCACCCCCACCATCCCCACCGGCCCCTCGGCGATCGGGCTCGTCGAGATGCTCAGGCGGGATGCCGGCTGAATCACAAGCTGCTGAGCCTCGTTTTCGGCCGGGTAGGCGGATTCCATCGCGCGGCTGATCGTCTCAAGTCCCGGCACGGCGGCGTCGGCGCTCAGGCCATCCCTCAGGCGGCCGTAGACGATGAGTGTGTGGTGGCGTCGGTCGCGCAGCGTGCCGGTGAGATTGTCGGAGGCGAAGTCGTTCACGACGCTGTCATAGACGCCGGTCGGCAGCCACAACTCGGGTGTGACCATGACGGTAGTGCCTGAAAATCCTTCGGGGGCGACGCCAATCACGCTGAAATCGCGCTGGTTGATGCGGACGATCCTGCCGATGACGTCCGCGGGAGCACCCATCCGTTCCCACATCGGGTGGCTGATGATCGTGACCGGGATGTCGGCGCCGGGCTTCTCCTCGTCGAGCGAAAACGTGCGGCCCATCGCGAGCGGAATGTCGAACGTTCTGAACATGTCGCCGGTCGTGATGTCGATGAACGCGCGACGAGTCGTCTCGCCTTCGGTGATGCCGACCATGCCCGGGTTGTGGGCGGTGAGCGCGGCGAACACGTCCGTGCGCGCTCGCATGTCGGCGAAGTTGTCGTAGGAGAAGGACCGGAAGGAGTCGGGCTCGGTCCGGTGTTTGCTGTAGACCTGCACCAGTTCTTCGCCCGCGCCGGGCCGGGGTTTGAGGATCAGCTCATTCACCAGGCTGAACATCGTCGTGTTGGCCCCGATGCCGACGCCAAGGATAAGGATGGCGACCACTGCGAAGCCGGGTTGGCGGCTGAAGAGGCGGAGGCCGAAGCGGAGGTCCTTCAGGAAGGCGGTCATGGCAACCACTTACGGCCCCGTGGGGGGGCAGGTTCACAACTGGGGCTACAATCTGCCCATGAAACCAACAGCCACACGCGTTTTGACCGCTGCAACCTGCATGTTGACGTTGGCGCTGGCCGTGCCGGCCGGCCTTTCGGGGCAGGGCGGTGGTGGAGGGGCCCAGGGTCGCGCCGGTGGCCAGGCTGCCCGGATTCCGGACATCGCCGATCGCACGGCGTCGATGCAGAAGATTGATGGGTTCTTTCCGCTGTATTGGGATGAAGCCACTGGCGCGCTGTTTCTTGAAATCCCCAGACTCGGGCAGGAGGTGCTCTATGTGAGTGGCCTGTCGGCGGGCGTCGGGTCAAATGACATCGGTCTGGACCGCGCCCAACTGGGCGGCACGGCCGTGGTCAGCTTCCAGCGGGTTGGCCCGCGCGTGTTGATGGTGCAGCCGAACTACGACTGGCGCGCCAACAGCGCCAACGCTGCCGAGCGCAAGTCGATGGAGGATGCGTTTGCGAAGTCCATCCTCTGGGGCTTCCAGGTTGCCGCGGAATCCGGCGGCCGGGTGCTCGTGGACTTCAGCGACTTCATCATGCGCGACACGCACAACGTGGGGTCGCGGCTGGGTGGACACCGATTCGACCGCACGCGCAGCGCCGTGAACATTGAAGGCACCAAGGGATTCCCGAAAAACAGCGAGATCGACGTCATCTCGACGTTTGTCAGCGACGGAGCGGCGGCTGGTGGCCGCGGGGGCGGCGGTGCTGGGCAGATCGGCGGCCGTCTCGGCGATGTGGCACCCAATCCGGCGGCCGTCACTGTGCGGCAGCACCACTCAATCATCGAGTTGCCCGACAACAACTACAAGCCACGCCTGATGGATCCGCGGTCGGGCTACTTCGGCGTCAACTACGCCGACTACGCGCAACCCCTGGGCACCGACCTGCAGGTGCGGTACATCAATCGCCATCGCCTCGAGAAGAAGGATCCCAACGCGGCGATGAGTGACCCGATCGAGCCGATCATTTACTACGTCGACCGTGGTGCGCCTGAACCGATCCGCACGGCGCTGATTGAAGGCGGCCGCTGGTGGAATGAGGCGTATGAGGCCGCAGGCTTCCGGAATGCGTTCCGCGTCGAGGTCATGCCGGAAGACGCCGACCCGATGGACGTGCGCTACAACACCATCACCTGGGTGCACCGGTCTACCCGCGGCTGGAGCTACGGGTCGTCAATTACCGATCCGCGCACCGGCGAAATCATGAAGGGCCACGTCAGCCTGGGGTCACTCCGGTGGCGGCAGGACTACCTGATCTTCGAAGGGTTGTTGTCGCCGTACGCGTCCGGTGCCGAAACCCCGGCCATTCTCGAGCAGACCGCGCTCGCGCGCATTCGGCAACTCTCCGCGCACGAGATTGGCCACACGATCGGCCTGGGTCACAACTACTACAACAGCAGCAAGGGCCGCATCTCGACGCTGGACTACCCGCATCCCCTCATCACGCTTCGCGCGGACGGCACGATGGATCTCTCGGACGCCTACGACGTGGGCATTGGCGAGTGGGACAAGGTCGCCATCCAGTACGGCTACTCGCAGTTCCCGGCTGGAACGAACGAGGCCGCGGCGTTGAAGAAGATTCTCGACGATGCGTGGGATCAGGACATTCGGTACATGTCCAACCAGGACACCGACCTCAACCCGCAGGTTGACCAGTGGAATAACGGCACGGACGAAGCGGCTGAACTGACGCGCATCCTGCAACTGCGTCGAGCTGCGATGGAAGGCTTCGGCGAACGTGCGATCAAGGTGGGCCGCCCGATGGCACTCATCGAGGAAGCGCTCGTACCCGTGTACCTCCATCATCGCTATGCTGTGGATTCGGCCGTGACGGCGCTCGGCG
>CAZLJG010000286.1:0-4354 GCA_964559545.1 uncultured Solibacteraceae bacterium
ACTTTGCCGATGGACGCCGTGTAACGTCCCTGGGCCACAGCCGCGCCACCGCCACCACCACGCCCGCCGCCGCGGCCACCACGGCCTGCGGCCGGTGCCTCGGCACCAGCAGGCGGCGCCGGGGGCGCACCGGTCAGGTTCCAGACGACGCGCTGCACGCCGGCGCGGTTGTTGAGGTCCAGGCGACGCACGACGTTGCCGGATCCGTCGGCAATCTGAATGGCCCATTGGGTGCCTGGCGCCGCAGCGTCGCGCAGATGGTAGGTCATGATGGCGCCAGACGGTGGATTCGGCGCCGTCCAGTCACTTTCGACCGCGCGAATCTGGTTCTTCATCGGGAACTGATACGCATGCCGCAGCGGGAAGATCCGCGCTTCGTCATTCATCGCCTGTGCCGTGACACCGCGCAGGGCGCTGTAGTCATCGAGCACGTAGAAGCTGCGGCCAAACGTGCCCAGCGCGAGATCCGATTCGCGTTTCTGGATGTCCATGTCGCGAATCTGCGCGGTCGGCAATCCGCCACGCAGCTGCGTCCAGTGACGGCCACCGTCCACGGTGAAGTACAACGCGAACTCGGTGCCGACGAAGATCAGGTCGCCGTTGATGTGGTCCTGGTTGACGGCCCACACGCCGCCACGCGCCGGCAGATTGCCCGTGATGCTGGTGAATGTGCGGCCGCGATCGGCGCTGCGCAGCAGGTACGGCTTGAAGTCGCCGCGCTGCCAGTTGTAGAGCGACACAAACACCACGTTGGCATCACGCGGGGACGCCGCAACATCGCTCACGTACGTGCCGGCCGGCACGCCCGGGAACTGCTCGACCTTGCGCCAGTTCCGGCCGCCATCCTCGCTGATCTGCAGCAGCCCGTCGTCGGTGCCCGCATAGAGCAGCCCTTCGAGCAGCGGCGACTCATCCATCGACACGATGTTGCTCAGCGCCGTGGTCGCGCGGTTCCAGGACACGGTCGTCGCCGGATTCCACAACTTGCCCATGATCGGAATTTCCGACGGGTCGAGGTTTCGCGTCAGGTCACCGCTCACACGGGTCCACGAGTCGCCCCGATCGTCCGTGCGATACATGTAGTTGGTCGCCCAGTAGAGGCGCGTCGGATTGTGCGGGCTCACAAAATACGGCGTGTCCCAGTTCGCGCGTTCGTTGGGGAATCCGCCACCACCGCGGCCACCCGCAGCGGCCGTCGGAATCGGGGTGCCATCCATCGCGCGTGTGTTCGTCGGATTCGGACGGATGTTGACAGACTGCCCCGTGCGCAGATCGAGCCGCTGCACGTTGCCGTTCTGCGATGTCGCGTAGGTGAAGTACGGATCTTCCGGGTCGCTGCGCGTCGTAAAGCCGTCGCCGCCGCCCGTGCGATACGCATCACTCGTCCGGATGCCCGCCTGATTCTGCGTGCGGTGCGGAATGCACATCGAGCCGTTGTCCTGCGTGCCGCCGCAGACGTTGTAGAACGGCGTCATGTTGTCCACCGAGACGCGATAGAACTGCGAGATCGGCAGGTTGGTGAAGTGCCGCCACACCTTGCCTTCGTCGTAGGTCTCGTAGAGGCCGCCATCGTTGCCGAGCACGATGTGATTGCGGTCGTTCGGGTTGAACCAAATCGAGTGATGGTCCACGTGCACGTTCGGCGTCGGGAACGTGCGCCACGTACGGCCACCGTCGGTGCTCCATTCCAGCTGTGTGCTCATCGCCCACACCGTGTCGGGACGAATCGGATCCACGAAGAACTCGTTGTAGTAGCCCGGGTCCGCGTTCATGTACCACGTGCCGGTCTGGGCCGGGCCTTCCTGCGCGGCTTCCTCAGGTGCGGACGCCACTTCGTCATCGCCCTCACCGCCGCCACGGCCGCCGGCTTCAACCGCACGGCGCCCGACACGCGCCCACGTCGAACCCGCATCGTCAGACCGGTAGAACCCGCGGAAGTCGGCGAGGGCTTCGATCATCGCGTAGACACGCGTGGGTTTGACCTTGGCGTCCACCTGGATGTTGATGCGCCCCATGTCACCGGGCGGCAGGCCGTTCGTCAACTTCGTGAACGTGCGACCCGCGTTGGTGGATTTGTAGATCCCGCTCTCAGGACCGCCGCCGACAAACTGGCCCGTGGCACGACGACGCTGCCACATGGCGACGTAAATGGTGTCGGGGCTGGAGGGGTCGATGATGACCTGGTTGGCGCCGGTGTCCGGGCCGATGGTGAAGATCGCGTTCCACGTCTTGCCGCCGTCGGTCGTCTTATAGAGACCGCGGTCGCCGCCTGAGGACCACAGCGGTCCCTGCGACGCGACGTACACGACGTTTGAGTCACGCGGGTCAATCTGGATGTTGCCGAGGTGTTCGGAATTTTCGAGGCCCATCCGCGTCCACGTCATGCCGGCGTCGGTGGACTTGTAAATCCCGTCGCCATACATGGAACTGCGCGGGTTCGAGTCTTCACCGGTGCCCAGCCACACGATGTTGGAGTTGCGGGGATCAACCTTGATGCAGCACAGGTTGAAGGAACCGCCCCGGTCAAACGTGGGCGTCCAGGTGATGCCGCGGTTCATGCTTTTCCACACGCCGCCGGCGGCCGTGGCCACGTAGTAGATGTTCGGATTCTTCGGATCGACATCGAAGTCGGCCACGCGACCGGTGGTCAGCGCCGGGCCGATGCCCCGCAGTTCGAGGCCCTCGAACACAGTGGCGTTCAGCCGGTCATTGGACGGCGCCTGTTCGGCGAACAGTCCGACAGCGACACAAAGAGCGACCGCCGATGCGACGACGGTAAGACGGGATTTCATGTGCGAATACCTCCTCAGGCACCGGGATTGTGGCATATTTCTCCCGTCATGAAACTCCCCTATCGACTGGTCATCCCCGCTTTTCTGGTGCTCGTGTCTCTCATCCCCTCGGCGGCGCTCGCGCAGCGCGGCGGTGGCAGTGGTGGCGGCAGCGGCGCGCCGCCGATGCGACCGAATACTCCCTTCGAGGATTTTGTGGAGGCGCTGCGGCTCGACCTGGATTCGCAGGTCCCTACTGTGCAGCAGCATATGGTGGCAGGCGCGACCGAGACGGCGGCGTTGGTCAACGAGCTCTTTCTCACGCGTCAGCAGCTCCTCAATCTGAATCTGACGAACAAGACCGCGGAGAAGGCGCCCGTCTTGCAGGCCTACGTCGCGGGCTCCACGAAGATGGCAGCCGCCGAAGCGGCCACCTTCGCGAAGGTCTATGCGGTGCTGAAGCAGAACCAGCAGTCGCGGGCTCCCAGCGCATTTGCGCAGATGGCCGGCTTCTTCTTCCCCCCGACCAACGCCGGCGCGGCGGGACGCGGTGCCAGTGGCGGCGCACTCGGGCGCCTCGACATCCTCACCAACCTCTTCACGCTGACGGGTGATCAGAAGAAGGAAATTCGCGGCTGGCTCGACGAAACCCACAAGGCCACGGCCGCCACCCGCAAGGGCCTTGTGGACACACGCCTGGCCCTGGGCAAGGCGATTCAGTCAGGCGCCGACCAGGCCACCATTGACGCCGCCGTCGCCGCCTATGCGGTCCATGTGACGACGATGACGGATGCGGAGATGACGGTGCTGGCGGCCATCATTCAGAAGCTCACGCCCGAACAGCGCGGTAATCAGCGCGCGATCTCGACGGCCTTCGGCCTCATGCGCGGCTTCTTCGTCAACGACCGCCGCTGGGACATCGTGCCCGACGGCCGCGCGTACTGAGCATCGCGCCAGAGCCGGCAGCGCCCTACATGCAGGAGCGCCCTACTTGCCGCCCGTGAGCGCCTTCCAGGACGCTTCGTACGTGTCCACATTCGCCATCGTCACCACGTCCACGCCGGAGTTGACGATGGTCGTGGCGGGGGGATTGCCGTTCTTGATGCCGTGGAGGATCTTGATCGATTCCTCACCCCAGCCGAAGTACTTCTGACCGAGAAGGACTTGTACCTTGCCTTCGCGCAACAGCGAGATGGCGGATGCGACGGTGTCGAACGACACGAACTTGGTGGTGGGGGGCACCGGCGCGAGCGCGTTCGCGCTGAAAACGGGCCAGCCGCCGACGGAGATCCAGGCGCCAAGGTCTGGGTAACGGTTGGAACCGGTGGCGATGATCTCGCCGGTGCGTACAGCGTCTTCCTTGATGTCGTAGGTCTCGATGATCGTGATGCCGGGGTGTTTCGCGAGGACCTCGCGCGCACCGTCGAGGCGCCGCTGCAGGTTATTGGCGCCGAGGCTGGTGATGAACGCCACGGTGCCTTTGCCGCCGAGCAACTTGGCGGTTTCCTCACCCATGATCTGGCCCGACTCGAAGTCGTCCACACCGTAGAAGGCTGCGCGCTTGGAGTCGGGGGCGTCGGAGT
>CAZLJG010000287.1:0-4321 GCA_964559545.1 uncultured Solibacteraceae bacterium
CGCGTGATGGTCCAGCGCGCCGAACGCCAGCGGCAGATTCATGACGACGACCTGCTCGACATTGCGGCGGTGGAGTTGGGTGTGGCGCCCACGACGCGACGCGAGACGACGCCGCACGAAGCCGGTTACGGATTCGGCGTGTGACGGTGCGGATCCTCGTCCTGCCGGGTGACGGCATCGGTCCTGAAGTCACCCGAGCCGCGCTCGCCGTACTCGAGTGCGTGGTCAACGATGGTGGCCACGCCATCACCGTTGTCGAAGGCCTGATCGGCGGCGCCGCCCTTGGAGCTGGAGCCTCCCCGTTACCGAAAGAAACACTTGCGCTCGCGCGGAATGCCGATGCCATCTTCCTCGGCGCGGTTGGTGATCCGGCGTACGACTATCTCCCGCCGGGTCGGCGCCCGGAATCCGCGCTGCTGCAGGTGCGGCAGGCACTGGGGCTCTACGCGAACCTCCGCCCTGCGCGTGTGTGGCCCGGGCTCGGGGAGAGCGGGCCGCTCAAGCCGAAGGTCCTGGCGGGCACGGACATCCTCGTCGTGCGCGAGTTGACCGGCGGGCTGTATTACGGCGAGCCGCGTGGCCTGGCGCCTGATGGCCTGTCAGCCGTGAATACCCTGCGATATACCGCAGACGAAATCGCGCGCGTGGCGCACCGGGCCTTTGCGCTGGCACGAACGCGCCGTCGTCACGTGACGTCTGTTGACAAGGCCAACGTGCTTGAAGTGTCGCGACTCTGGCGTGACACGGTGACAGCGGTGGCTGGCGAGTATCCGGACGTGACGCTGACCCATGAATATGTGGACGCGGCGGCGATGAAGCTGGCGCTGTCGCCGTCAGCGTTTGACGTCCTGGTGACCGAGAACCTGTTTGGAGACATCCTCTCTGACGAGGTGGGCGCGTTGTGCGGCTCCCTGGGTCTGCTGCCTTCCGCGAGTCTTGGAGAGGGTCCCGGTCTGTTTGAACCTGTCCACGGATCGGCCCCCTCGCTGGCGGGCAAGAACTGTGCGAACCCGATCGGCGCCATCGCGTCCCTCGCCATGCTCCTGGAGCACGGACTCGGTCTCCCCGATGAGGCACGGCGTGTGGTCTCAGCCATCGAGGTGGTGCTGGCCGCCGGCGTTCGCACGGCGGATATCGCCGACCGGCCGGCTGAGGCGGTCTCGACCACCGCGTTCACCGAGGCGGTCGTATCCGCCTATCGCCAGTCGTAGCCGTGTGCCCGCTCGGGCCGGATGGTAAGATCCGGCTAATCATGGTGCGATTGAGACTCCTGACAGTGACGTCCGTCCTCGCCCTCGGCCTGCTGGCCGCCCCCCTGCTGGCGCAGGCGCCGCAGCAGGGCGCCAAGCCGACGGTCAGCAAGTCCGGCTACATGTTCCTGGACTTCTGGTTTCTCGCCGGCTACGACTACAACCCGGCCGATCCCTTCGACCCGTCGCCGAAACAGGTGAAGGGCACCATCCCGGCAAACATCCTCGCGCTGCAGGGCAAGAAGGTCGAAATCTACGGCAACATCCTGCCCCTCGATTACGACAGCTCCGGCACGTCGTCATTCATTCTCAATGCGAGTGTGGACGCGTGCGGCTTCGGCGGCGTCCCCCGCATCAACGAGTGGATCTACGTGACGATGAAGCCGGGGCAGAAGGCGCGGACGTATGGCGCCGGCTACGAAATCCTGGTGCGCGGCACGTTCAGCGTGGCCGAAGAAGTCGAAAAGGGCCGCATCGTCGGTCTCTACTCCATCGTCGCCGACAGCGTGCAGTAACCGGGCATGTTGCTCGACGTCACCGACCTCAAGAAAAGTTTTGCCGCCCCCGACGGTGAGCGCACGCTCATCGTGGACGTGCCTCGCTTTTCGCTGGAAGCCGGCGAGCAGGTTGCGGTGCGTGGCGCCAGTGGCTCCGGGAAAACCACCTTCCTGAATCTCATTGCGGGCATCCTGCAAGCCGACAGCGGCACCATCGTGCTCGATGGGAACACGATGACGACGATGTCGGAGAGCGGCCGGGATCGGGTGCGTTCAAAGACCGTCGGGTACGTGTTTCAGAACTTCAATCTGCTGCAGGGCTATACGGCCCTCGAGAACGTCATGCTCGGTATGTTGTTCGGCCCTGGCGTGGATGCAAAACATGCGCGCGCGCTACTGGAGCGTGTGGGATTGTCGCATCGCATGGACTATCGGCCCGGGCAGCTGTCGATTGGACAACAGCAGCGAGTGGCGGTCGCCCGCGCGCTGGCGAACCATCCGAAGCTGGTGCTGGCCGACGAACCCACTGGAAACCTCGATCAGCGGCACGCGGGTGAGGCGCTTGCGCTTATTCGCGAGGTCTGCAAGGAGAATGGTGCGGCCCTCCTGTTGGTGAGCCATGACCCCGCCATTCTCTCGGCGTTTGATCGCAGCGAGGACCTGGGCGATCTCAACCGGGCGGCTGCGGCGCATGCCGCCCCGGTTGCGGGAGGCGCGCGATGAATCTGATGTCCCTCGTGCGGCGCAGCCTGCGGCAGCACGCGCTCTCATCGTTTGTCACCATCGTCTCTGTCGGGCTCGCAGCGGGTCTCACGATGTCGGTGTTTGCGATCAACGCGCAGACCTACGACGCGTTCACGGGCGGCAAGGTCGGGTTCGACGCCGTGCTCGGCGCTCGAGGAAGCCAGTTGCAGCTGGTGCTGAACACGGTGTTTCACCTGGAGACCTCGCCGGGCAACATTCCGTGGACGCTCTACAAGGAAGTTGCCGAGGACTCACGCGTCACACTCGCGATTCCGTATGCGGTCGGCGACAACTACCAGGGCTACCGCATTGTCGGCACGACCGCACAGATGTTCACGGACTTCACGTACCGCGAAGGTGAAGGGTTTGTCCTGAAGCCTGGCGGACGGATCTTCGACGAAACGAAGAAGGAAGCGATTGTCGGGTACTACGTGGCCGAAAAGCTTGGCCTCACCGTGGGCTCGACGTTCATGCCGTACCACGGGCTGCAGTTCGACGAGAAGCAGCGGCATCGTGATGAATACACCGTGGTCGCCGTGATGGAGCCGACCAACGGCCCGTCGGATCGCGTGCTGTGGATTCCCATTGAAGGGATTTACCGCATGTCCGGCCACATCCTGCGCGGCACGGGCACGGTGTATCGCCCGACCGATGACGCTCCAGTGCCTGAAGAACATCGCGAAGTCAGCGCAGTCATGCTGAAGCTGCGCAATCCACAGGCGGGATTCCTGCTGGGCAACACCATCAACAATCAGGGCAAGGTGGCCACGTTGGCCTGGCCGATTGGTCGCGTGATGGCGGAGTTGTTTGAGCGTATCGGCTGGGTCAGCCGGATTCTCACGATGGTGGCGTATTTGATCGTGGTCGTCGCGGCCGGGTCGATTCTCGCGAGCATCTACAACACGATGAACGAACGCCGGCGCGAATTCGCGATTCTTCGCGCGCTCGGTGCCAGACGCACCACCGTGTTCTCCGCGATCGTCCTCGAGTCCACGACCATCACCGCGTTGGGCGTCCTGCTGGGGTATCTCGTGTACGGCGGCATCCTGTCGGCCGCGATGGTCATCGTCCGGGCTCAGACGGGCGTCGTGCTCGACGCGTTCCGGTTTGATCCGTCGTTGTGGATGACGCCGGTGGGCATGATCCTCCTCGGTGCGCTTGCCGGCCTCGTGCCTGCATTCAAGGCGTACCGCACGGACGTCGCGTCGAATCTGACGCCGCTTTCGTAGTTGTCGGGGTTCAGGGGTCCAGAAGTCCAGGAGTCCCGAAGTCCGTAGGGCGCGCTGAACTTGAGCGCGCCAATGAGGTGCCGAAGTGCCGAAGTTCACCAACACACTTGTCGCTGCTTTGATTGCCGCATTGGCTGGCCTCGCTGCCGCCTGCGGCAGCGAACCCACGCCACCCACACCGCCCACACCGCCTACGCCACCCACATCGGCGTCTGCGCCAGCCGTCGCCGATGCTCACGGCCACGTCGCGCCGCACGGAGGTGTGCTGGTCGAACTCGGAGACCATTTCGGGTTTGTGGAGTTTGTGCTCGACGGAGAGGCGGGGACGCTCACGGCGTATGTGCTCGACGGCGGTGCTGAGCAGGCGGTGCGCATTGCGCAGCCGACGATCAGGCTGATGTTCGAAAAGCCGGCTTCACTTATCACCCAGACGCTGGCAATGGAGGGCAAGGCCAACGTATTGACCGGTGAGACCGTTGGTGACACCTCGCAGTTTGTGCTGACACACGACGCCCTCAAGGGCCAGACCGTGCTCAACGCCCGCGTCGTCGAGTTGAGTGTCAAAGGCCAGACGTTCCACGGTCTGGCCGTTAGGTTCGGA
>CAZLJG010000288.1:0-4310 GCA_964559545.1 uncultured Solibacteraceae bacterium
GATGACCGGGACGGCGGCCAATCTTGAAACGATGACCGGTCGTGTTGCGCGGGGCGAAGGCACCGTCGGTAAACTCATCAATGAAACCGAGCTCTATGACCGGCTGGATGCGCTGACCGGTCGCCTGGACACACTCATGTCGGGGTTGTCGAAGGGCGAGGGCACAGCCGGCCAGCTGCTGCAAGACAAGGCGCTTTATGACAACATGAACAAGGCGGCGACGTCACTCAATGAGCTGATCGCCGCGATCAAAGCCGACCCGCGCAAGTATCTGACCGTGCGGGTCAGTATCTTCGGGGGTTAGCAAGGAGGCCGGTATGGCAAACAACGAGAATTCGTCGGGCTCGGTAATGTTGGCGTTTGTGCTTGGTGCGGTGGCCGGTGCGGCCGTGGCACTCCTCTACGCGCCGTCGTCAGGTGAAGAGACCCGCCGCAAGCTCGCGAACAAGGCGCGTGAAGGCCGCGACAAGGCGGAGTCGGTTGCGCGTGAAGGCCGCGAGTTCCTGGCGCGCCAGCGCGAGAATCTCAGCGCCGCCGTGGAGCGGGGACGCGAGACGTTCGAGCAGGTGCGCAAGGAGACGCTGTGAACGAGGTCTGGTTGGGCGTCATCGCAGTGGCTGTGCTGACCATGGCGGTTGTGCAGGTCATCGTCGGACTCCAGCTGCTGCGCACGGCCAGAGACGCCGCGTCCAGCCTCCAGCAGTTTCAGGCCGAAGTGCGTCCGCTCATCCAGAAGGCGCACAAGATTGCGGACGATGCCGGCAGGGTGAGCGCGCTGGCGCTCACGCAGGTCGAGCGTGTGGACCACGTCATGGCCACCACCGCGATGCGCATCGACGACACGCTCCAGATCGTGCAGCAGTCGCTCATCATGCCGGTGAAGCAGGGAGCGGCCGTGATGGCCGGACTCAAGGCCGCGATGGCCGTCTTCCGCGCGCGGCAGGACAAGGGCCGCTACGGACGCGACGACGAGGACGCACTTTTTATTGGATAGAACGCACGGATGCGGTAAACTCGTCCGGTTCTCAGTTGGGCGCTTAGCTCAGTTGGTAGAGCATCGCCTTCACACGGCGGTGGTCGCAGGTTCGAGTCCTGCAGCGCCCACCAACATTCCCACCCACCATGGCCGTCGAGATCGAACGTAAGTTTCTCGTCCGGCCCGGTATCTGGTCCCCTCGAGCGGCCGGTGACCGTATTCGGCAAGGCTACATTTCCTCCTCACCCGACCGCACAGTCCGTGTGCGCGTGCGCGCCGACCGGGCGTATGTGACCATCAAGGGGCCGACGACAGGTCTCTCGCGGCTTGAATTCGAGTACGAAATCCCCGTGACAGACGCCCACGAGATGCTGGACCAGTTGTGTGCGGCCGTCGTCGACAAACACCGGCACGTTGAACAACACGGTGTCCACACCTGGGAGATCGATGTCTTCCATGGTGCGAATGACGGGCTCGTGGTCGCCGAGGTCGAACTGAAGTCCGAACAGGAGGCCGTTGAGTTACCCGCGTGGGTTGGCGACGAGGTCTCCGCAGACTACCGCTACGCGAATTCCTATCTGGCGAAGACTCCCTATTCGACCTGGGCCTGAGTTACCACCCGAACCGGAGACCGACGCGGAACGTGAGCGGCGGCTGGACGGCTGTTGAAAGACGGAATATCGGCGTGGTGAGCGCGTTTTCTTCCACCTCGTTGGTATGTTGCGTGGCGTTGAAGACGTCGAAGCGCAGGGCGGCCGAGTGGCCGGCGACGGTGAACGACTTCTGCAACCGCATGTCGAGCGTCAGCGTGTACGTGTACCGCGTCCTGGCCACGCGATACGCGTGAATCATCTCGGGGCCGGTGCGCAGGCCGGTGGCGACGACGATGCGGGAGAAGGGCTGGCCGTCCTGATACCGCGCTGCAAAACCGAAGCGGGTGCCAAACGGCAGCCGGACCGATCCAGAGAACTTGCCGACATACGAGCGATCGAAGAAATAACTCCCCTGGTGGAGCGGCCGCGCATTGGGACGTTCAAAGACTTCGCCCAACACCGCCGGATCATTTTCCAACGGACCGAAGCCGAGATGGCCGGCCCAGCTGCGCGTGCGGTACGCCATCGCGCCGAAGATCAGTTCCGCGGGCTCGGTCCGAAGCGTCCACGTGGTCTCCAGGCCCTCGTACTTCGCCGTCGCGTCGGCCGGATTGGTGAGTTGGTAGTGGTCGAGGCCGAATGATTCGGGCCGGCGATCGTAGACGAGCACAAACGTATCGTCGCTGGGGCCATCCCAGTCACCCCCGGCATCCGGGATCAGTCGCTGATCGTAGGAGGCCGCGGTGACCCCGGTGTTGACTGATCCGAGCATCGAGCGCATGTAGCGCCAGATGAGCGCGGTCCGGATGGAGAAGTGTTTGCCGAAGCGCATTTCCGCACCGGTCGTGAGTTCGGTGGTGCGCGGTGCCTTCAACTCCGGGTCGATGGAGGCGATGGCGTCGCTGCGGCCGGCACGCCAGAGGAGGACACCGGTTTCTGAGGGTGTGAACCGGCCATCGCCGTTGGGGTCGGCCCAGCGGTGGACGTGCATCGTGGCTTCGCCTGGGTCGCCGTGTCGAAGCTGCGAGAGGTTCAGTGGATCCGTGTAACGACCTGCTGCCGCGAAGATCGCAATGGGACCGTAGTGCCATTGCGCCGATACCCTCGGTGACATCGTCGTCCACGCCACACCTTCTGACGTGCCACGAATCGAGCCGCGTGTGACCTCCGCGCGGACGCCCGCCTCGAGAGTCAGGTTGTGTCCGACGGCCATCCGGTCGGCGACAAACGCGGCGCCTTCGAAAATGGCTCGCTGTGAGTCACCCGACGATGAGGCTGGGCGCCAGACGCGAGCGGGAAGTCCTGCGACGACTTCGGCGATGTCCACGGCGTCCGTGAATACCGAGGTCTGGTCTGCACGACGGAGGGTGCCGCCGACACGGACGTCGTGCCGAGCGCCGCGCCACGTCCACGGAGCCATGTGAAGCGTCGAGTCCAGTTCCCACTGCGTTGTCGTGACATCAGCCGCAGGCGTCGGCACGTACCCATCCCACACACGGTCCATGGTGCCGCCGATGGCGTTGGCTGCGTCCGGGCGGAACGCGCCGCGCTGGAAGCCGGCGGCCGCCTCGACGTGGGCGCCAGACGCCAACGCGCGATCCCACGCGGCCGAGACCTGCGCGAACAGCCCGTCCTCATTGACCGCGCGGTCGCGGAACTGCCGGCGATCTTCAAACGGCGCGGAGACGTGCTGCACGGTGGCGATGGCGCGAAGTTGGCTGTTGTCGCTGATACGCCGGACGGCATGGGCAAACAGGGAGGTCGCGGTTGATGTCCACAGGGCAGGGCGGTCGCGTTCGTAGAACTGAATGCGTGATCGAGAGGCTGAAAGCAGCAGGCCGCTCCGCGGGCCCAGTGGCCCTTCGACCAGCACGTTGCCTTCGTGGGCATTGTCTGTGCGCTGGATGGAGGGGGCATGCGGCAGGGCATTGCGTGTGACCATGCGCGGCGTCGTGAGCGACAGGTCGAACGAGCCCTTGCGTGTCGTCGCTGGGGCGCGAGGTGTGAGCGCGACCACCACACCGGGCGTGCCGACTTCCACCGGGGCCTGCCCCGACAGGATCGACGCGCTGCCGACGGCCGCAAGGTCGAGGGCGAACGGCATGAGGCCGTGTCCGTTCGGGCCGATGAGTGTGGTGCCCCCGATCGTCATGCGGGTGGTCGTCCAGGACGACCCGCGCGAACCCAGAAGTGCAGTGCGGCCCGTCCCCAGTCCGCCGTTGTCCATCCGGTCGGCAATCACGTACGGCGCGATCGTTTCGATCAACGCAAACACATCGCGAGCGGAGGCCGGGTCCGTGAACCAGCGGTCGGTGACGTGAAAGCCTTCGCCCAGCGATTGCCGGTCCACGACATCAAGGGTGTCGCCATCGGCGATGACGACGACCTCACGCGGGTTGACCTGGATCGTCCTGCTACGGGCGCCGACGGTAATCGTGTACGTTCCTGGCGTGACGGCCCGGAACATGACTGTCGAATCGACGCGCACTGGAGGTTCGGCCGTGGGCGTGATCGTAACCGCCGCATCGGCGGCCCCGGCGAGCCGCACATGGATGTGACCACCATCCTGCCGGCTTTGGGAGGCAGCGACCGCCGGCGCGGCAAGCAGGCAGTAGAAGACGAAAAGCAGAAAACGTCGCTGAATCAGGGGCACAACCTGAACATCTTATCCTCCGCGCCTCCGCGCCTCCCTGTGATCTAGACCACTTTGAAGTTCCGCATCATGCCCATGTCTTCGTGTT
>CAZLJG010000289.1:0-4287 GCA_964559545.1 uncultured Solibacteraceae bacterium
CCAGAACATCCCTTGGCTCGTGGACATCGACTGCGACAAACACCTCGACCTGTTTGTCGGCCGCGTCGAAGGGACGCTCGCGCGCTTCGAAGCCTCCGCACCTGGCTCCACCCGCTTCGACTTCGTCACTGAGAACTTTGAAGGCATCGAAATCATCGGCCGGGTCGGCGAGCCTCTCCTCTCCGACGGCCCCACCGTCCGCCATGGCGCCAACGCGATCTCGTTCGCCGACTTCGAAGGCGACGGCGATCAGGACCTGTTCTGGGGCGACTTCTTCGAGCCGGGTGTGCTCCTCATCGAGAACATCGGCCGCACGTGCAGTTCACCGTCGTTTGATGTGGATCCCGTGATGGTGCCGTGGGCCACGGCCATTCAGACGTCCGGGTACAACGCGCCGATGCCGGCTGATATCGACGGCGATGGCGACCTCGACTTCTTCATGGGGGTGCTCGGCGGCGCGTTCAACCCGGTCGGCACTGCGGCCAACAACTTCTATTTCTGGGAACGCACCAAGGGTGAGGCCTTTGAGCTGCGCACCAAGCGGTACTTGGACATGCTCGACCTCGGCAGCGAGACTGTGCCGGCGTTTGGCGACATCGACGGCGACGGCGACCTCGACATGCTCGTCGGCAACAAGATCGACACCGTCCTGGCGGACTCCGGTCGGCTGACCACCTTCGTCAACGAAGGCGCCGCCACCGCGCCTCGCTTCCGACAGACCACCTCGGTGGCGATGGCCGGCGCGTATCACCTCGCCCCTGTGCTCGCGGACCTCGACGCCGATGGCGATCTCGACATGCTGCTTGGCACCTGGAATCAGGACATCCTCTACTACCGCAACGAGGGTACCAAGGCGGCGCCCAACTGGGTGCAGGACGAGTCGCGCACCATCGCGCTTCCGCGCGCCAGCAACAACATCCCGACCCTGGCCGACATCGATCGTGACGGCGATCTCGATCTCTTCGTCGGCACCTCCAATGGTGTCGTCGCCTTCCTGCGCAACACCGGCTCACGCACCAACGCGAAGTTTGAGCTCGTGACCGAGCGGCTAGACGATGTGAAGGCGGTGCGGCGGAGTGCGCCTGCGATGTATGACTTCGATGGGGATGGCCTGCTCGATCTCGTCCTCGGCCAGGAAGCCTCGCCGTCGCTCGCGTTCCGCAACACCGGCACGCGCACCAACCCGAAGTTCGCGCCCTACGACGGCTTTGCACTCGACCTGCCGCACGTCTCCACACCGCGGTTCGTTGACCTCAACGGCGACGGCAGGATGGACGTCATGTCCGGCTCCGTCAGCGGCGGCCTCGTCTTCCTGCGCGGCAAGTAGAGCCCGCGCCTGCGGGACCGGTGATACGCTGCTGCGCATGCATCCGATGTTCCTCAGCGACGTTGAAACGCGCGAGCCGCAGGGCCCCTATGCCGGGCCCATCATGGGCATGCGCGCGGCGGGCATTCCGATCCCGCAGATCATGCACCTCTTTGCGTTCAAGCCTGACCGCACCGGGTTCCTCTCCCAGTTCACGCAGGGTGTGATGCGGGGCCCGTCTCCCCTCTCGCCTGGCTTCCGCGAGTTGATTGCCGCGTTTACATCGCGGCGCAACGAATGCGCATTTTGAATCGGCTCCCACGCTGCGGTCGCAGCGTATCTGTTGGGAGACCGGGCGCTTGTGGACGCCGTCCTCGAAGACTTCCGCACTGCACCGATTGACGATGCGGACAAGGCGATGTTTGCCTTCCTTGAGAAGATGAATCGCGAGTCCAACCAGTTGCAGCAGGCCGACATCGACGTCGTCAAGGCTGCCGGCTGGACAGACGAAGCGCTCTACGACGCCATCACCGTGTGTGCGTTGTTCAACTTCTACAACAAGTGGATCGACGCCACTGGTGTCAGCGACATGCCTGCGGCCGCGTATGCAGGCTCCGGCGAGCGGCTCGGCACTATGGGCTACGCGCCCCTGACGCCGCCTAAGCCTTAAACGTCAGCCCTTTGATGGGTGGCGCCCAGTCTTTCTCGGAGACACCAGGCGCTGACCTGGCCCAGATCCCCTTTGTGGGCTTTCCGCGAAGGTGACTGACGACCAGACGGTGCGCGAGATTCAGGCTCGGCAGGAGTGAGTGGAAGCCGACGAGTTGCAGCAGGGCCTTGTCTTTCAGCTCCCAATAGCCGAAATCGTCGGGGCGCAGGCACACCAGTTGTTCGCGTGTGAGGAACGCCGGCTCAGCGCCGAGGAATGGCACTGTGCCGTCGCCTGTCGCTTCGCGGTCTTTCTCGACGGCGGACGCCCAGTCGTTCTTGCGGTCCGTGCCCGCGAGGTTGAAGAACGGCTTGCCGCTCTTTTTCTGAATCTCGAGTTTCACGCGTGTCTTGGCGTCAACGCCGACCAGGCACAGCCAGCCATCGGGTGAACCCACTGAGGTCGCGGTCAGATCCAATTTGTTCACGCGTGTGCGATGTTTCCACGCGCGGTCCAGCATGGACGTGAGCAACGTGCGCGCCCATTCGGTGCGGTCGGCGGCGGTTCCCTTCTTCAGGCCGTTCAGTCGGATGAATTCCGCCACCGTATCGATCACGCCCTGCTGCCACGTATCGACGAGGTACAGGTCATCGGGAAGCCCTGATCCCGGCTCCGCCACGACGGCGTTCTTGAAACTTGGCAGCAGGTGATACAGCGCCGGGGTCAGGCGTGCGGATTCGCGTTCTCGCGAATCCGACGAGGTGTCTGGCCCGAGGCTCGCGGTGCCCGTGATGACTTTGATCGGCGCTTCAAGGGAACCCTTGAACGGCGTGCCCAACGTGGAGACTTTGTCGACCCTGGCATCCTTCCCTTTCATCTGCAGGTAGCCTGCGATAATCAGGCCACCCATCGAATGGCCGACCAGGCTCACCTTCGGTTCCGCTGCGTACCCGGCATCGTAGTAGTGCCGCATCAGCGACGTGCGTGCGATCACCTCTTCGATGAACGCTTCGAGCTGGCGTTCGATCATGTCCAGCGGCTGCCGCCAGTCGTACGGAAACGGATACACCGGCACCGGTTTGTCGCGGTGTTCGGTCAGGTTGTGCCGCAGTTCCTTGATGAACGAATCGTACGGTGTGCCGAACACGGCAGACGCTTCCACGCGCGCCGGCTCGTCCAGCTCATATCGCAGGTCATCCGGGTGCAGCAGGATGCGGTCGTAGTCTTTAGTCAGTAACGTCGACCAGACGGTTTCCGGTGACACAGCGTAGGCATCACGCAAGTCACTTGCCGTGATGCCGGGAACCACGACGACGGGGTTCGGCAGGGCCATGGGGCGCTCCTCAGGCTGGGGTGGACGGGGACGATACCATATCGGCGGAAAACACTGGCCAGGTCCGTCACTGCCTGTAGGGAGACCCACTCAAGATGAAATCTGCAATAGCGCTTGCCATCACAACCTGCCTTATGTCGACCGTGGCTCCGGAGGCCCTCGCCCAGGTCACTACACGCCCGGCCGAAATTGGTACACACCGACAGGTGTGCGCGATGCCCGGAAAGGTCCTGGCGACGCCCCAGCCGGTCTGCACCTGCACGGCGGCCGCCGCCGGTGAGCAGAGGCTGTGTGACCGGGCATCGGACCAGTTGACCCGTCTCATCGACCACGGCACGACAGAGGCGCTCGACGCGTATCTCGAGAGACTGGTATTGGCCATTGAGAACAAGGTGCCCCAGAAGTCCATCGTACGATTTGTATGGTCGGCAACCGCTTCAGATGGCAAGCCTGTGGTACGGAGCGTTATTCGCGCCCCGAAAGAAGATGAGAACATCAAAGCAGGGGTGCTGCCGGGCCTTGAGGGTGCCACGGCGAATTATTACGACGTGCTGGTAGGGTTCGACGCCCGCCAGACGACTCCTCCAGCCGAACTTCCGTTTCTTGAATGCCTGTACACGTCGACGCAGGTCGACAACCCGCTTCTCGAACAAGTCCCCGCCTTCATCAAGCGCCTCAACATTCTTGAAGCCATCGGTGCCGCGGCCGGCGTCACAACATCGCCACTCATTGGGACCATGAACACGATGCGTCGGATAACGGAGATGCCTGAACAGCCGAGCCCTGTTCCCGCAACGACGTTTCGAATCTACCAGCCGACGTTCACTGACAAGCGCGCGATCATTGCCATCGAAGATCGCATTATCAGTCCCCGAACCATTAAATCCTTCAGCAGTGGGGCCGGAATCCTTGAGGCAGCCTTGCGTGATGGTGTCGGTCGAAGCTCAACTTGCGCCGTAAATCTTGCGGCATCGTACGAATCGGCCTTGACCGCCTCCG
>CAZLJG010000290.1:0-4261 GCA_964559545.1 uncultured Solibacteraceae bacterium
CGGCATCATGAACATCATGCTGGTCTCGGTGACCGAGCGCACGCGCGAGATTGGCCTCCGCATGGCCATCGGCGCACGCGGTCGCGACGTGTTGATGCAGTTCCTCGTGGAGGCGATCGTCATCTCACTCGTCGGGGGTGGCCTCGGCATCGCGATGGGCTACGGCCTGGCCGAAGGCGTCAAGTACTTCAACGGCTGGCCCGCCGTCATCCCGGTGGACTCCATCGTCATGGCGGTCGGCTTCGCCGCCTTCGTCGGCATCTTCTTTGGCTTCTACCCCGCGCGCAAAGCGTCGGGGTTGGATCCCATCGAAGCGCTTCGGTTCGAGTAAGCTTCGGACCAACATCTCGGCAGCGGCAAATCGCCGCTCCCGTATCTGGCAGGAGTATTTCTTTATGCGACGTGTAGCAACATTCCTTGGAACGGCAGCGATCGTCCTGATGGCGACCAGCGCGTATGCGCAGGCCCCGAACTTTGCGGGCACCTGGACGCTTGACGCGGAAAAGACGGCGGCAGCCAGCCCGGCTCCGGCCGGTGGCGGCGGACGCGGCGGCGGACGTGGTGGCCAGGCCCCGCTGACCATCACGCAGGACGCGGCGAAGCTCGTGATCTCGCGCACGATGGGCGAGAACGTGATGACCACGACCTACAACCTCGACGGATCCCCCAGCAAGAACGCGTCGATGGGCCGCGGCGGCCAGACGGAAGTCACGTCCACCGCGAAGTGGGACGGCGCCAAGCTCGTCGTGACGTCGGACAACGGCCAGGTCATCACCTACCACATGGACGGTGCGTGGCTCGTGCAGTCGACGACGTCGGCCGGCCGTGATGGCGGCCCCGGCATGACGCGCGTCAGCTACTACAAGAAGTAACCGTCATCGCGACGGCGACACGAAGGGCGACCGGCAACGGTCGCCCTTTTTTTGTACGGTCAGTCTCGAAGTTCCGAGGTTCCGAAGTCCCACACCTCGCCCAGTGGTCGCGTCACAAACTCGCGTTCGGACCAGCGGGGATGCGGGACGGTCAACTCGGGCGTGTCGATGACCTGGTCGCCGTAGAAGATCAAATCCAGGTCGAGTGTGCGGGATGCGCGGAACGACGGCCGTTCGCGGCCACGTTCGCGTTCGATGCGAAGCATCTGGCCGAGCAGCTCGTGGGGACCGAGCGTGGTCCAGCCGGAGAGGGCCGCATTGAGGTAGTCGGGTTGTGGTTCGATGACCTCGACGGCCGCCGTGTTGTGGAAGGACGACACACGGACGTCGGTCAGGATCGACGACAGCCGGGTGATCGCGTAGTGCAGATGGGCGTCGCGGTCGCCGAGGTTGCTCCCGAGCGCGATGGCGACTCTCACGCCGGAGGGCACTGGTGGATTACTCGACCCAGCGGTCCGTCATCACGCCGTTGCCGGTGCCGGCGCCGGGCATCCGCTTGCCCAACACCAGTTCGTGGCCCTGGGCGATCTGGGCGAAAAAGCGCTGATGTTCGAGCGTCTCGCCGAGAATGACCCCGACCATCTTCGCGTGCCGCGTGTTGGTAATCGTCGAGACCCGCGCGCGCCACTTGGCGACGAGCGCCTCAGCCTCTTTGGCGTCCTGATCCACAAGCGGCGTAAAGCTGCCCTTCTTGCCGGGTGCCGCAATCGACGGCGCCGCGACGTCGTCAGGAGCGCCTCCGAGTTCGTGAATCGCGCGCTCAAGCCACGACAGGTGCACGTCCTCGCGATTGATCGCGTACTGGTACGTGTTGTTGAAGTCGTAGTGATCAACAAACCGCGCGACCGCCACGTGGCGCTCACGAATCGTCAGTTTGTCGCGGTGCAGCTCTTTGAGGATCGACAGCAGGTCAGTTGGCTGGGACATCACGCACTCTGTTTCTGTTTGCACTCGATGCAGACACGCGTCCAGGGAATCGCCTCGAGGCGGGCCGGCGCAATCTGGTCGCCGCAGTCGCGGCAGATGCCGTAGGTGCCCTTTTCCATCCGCACCAGCGCTTCTTCCGTCGCCTGCAGGATCTTGGCGTCGGTCTGCTTCAGTTTGAGGGCAATGTGAACTTCGTTGTTGCCGGTGGCCTGGTCGGCCAGATCGCCCTGACGGCTGTTGACGTCCGCCGAGGCCGGCAGGGGTTTGGTGCCGGTGGAACTTGCCAGAATCTCCGAGCGCCGCTTCAGCAGGACGTCCTTGAGCGACGCCAGCCGTGTTTCGTCGAGCATCGTATGTGCCATCTTCCACTCACCCGTTGTTCACCCCGACCACCGGACGGGTCGGGAATTCCCGATTATACCCCTCGCAAGGTGCCCAGGGGCTTCCGCACAATGACATCAAAGCTGGAGACCAGCCCCACCACAGCCACCACCACCGCCGCCACCAGCACGCCGCCGCCGAGTCCCAGCCAGTCGGGCCGCCATTCGATCTCGAACAGTCGAGTCGCGACCGCCCACGACAGGCCCAGGGCCCCCAGGGCGCCCAGCACCCCCGCCAGCACGCCCAACAAGCCGTATTCGATGGCCACCATGGCCGCGAGCCGTTTGGTGCTGGCGCCAAGCGTCCGGTAAATCGCCGCGTCATACAGCCGCTGGAACTTGGTCATCGCCACGGCTCCGACCAGAATCAGCAGGCCCCCCGCGACCGTCACGGAGCCGACGATGGTGATGGCAACGGTCGCATTTTCAACAACCTCCCGGACCGAGTCGAGCACCGTGCTGACGTCGATGACCGAGACGTTCGGGAACGCCCGCACCAGGTCGCGCTGCACGAGACCGCGGGCATCTGGCGTGTCGTTGACCTGAAGGAATCCCACGACGGTATGTGGCGCTCGTTCGATGCGGGGCCCGGGCCGGAACACAAAGATGAAGCCGCCGTTCTGCGTCTCATCCCACGCGACTTTGCGCACGCTCGTCACCTGCGCCTCGACCACACGGCCGCCAATGTCGAACTGAATCCGATCGCCCAGATCGATCTGGTGCTCGTCGCGGATCCGTTGTTCGATTGACACCTCCAACGGCGCCTCCGGATCCTCGGTGCGACCGGTCCAGAACTCACCGGCGATCAGCCGTTCGTTGTCCGCGAGGGCGTCCCTGAACGTCAGCCCGTATTCGCGCGCCAGCTCGCCTTCACGACGCACCTCTTCGGCCGTCCGCAACTGCACCCGCTGGCCGTCCACGGCAACGACGCGCCCGCGGAGCAGCGGCAGGAGCGACGGGACCTCCCGCTGATACGGCGTCAGCACCGCGCGCACCTTGTCGACCTGATCACGCTGAATGTCGATCAGCACGAGGTCAGGCGCGTCCTGGCCAAGTTCGAGTGAGAACTCCGTCAGCAGGTTGGTCTGGAGGGCACGCACGCCGAGGATGAAGAAGCAACCCAGGCCCACGGCCGTGAGAATCACGCGCGTCTGGTTGCCGGGACGCCCGAGGCTGACCACCGCGTGGCGGACGGCGAAGACCCTGGAACCGGCCAGCGGGCGGATGAGCCGCACGAGCGCGGCGCCCGCGAGCGCCAGTGCGCCGGCGACCACACCCAATCCGAGTGACACATACACGCCGGGGGCGAGCGCGTCGGCCTGCCACACGGCCACACCCATCAGCGCGAGGCCGATGCCCGCGGCGGTGAGCACACTCTGCCAGCCACGTTTGCGGGCACCCGACGCGGTGTCGGCGCGGAGCAGCAACAACGGCTTGACCTCCCGCACCTCGAGCAACGGAACGAGGGCAAACAACATCGAGACGAGTGCACCGACAGCAAGGCCCTGCCCTGCCGCAGACCACGTCACGCCAATTGACTCAAGGCCGACCAGCGTCACCACGGATGCGGGGATGAGGGCGATTGCCACCGCGGCCATGCCGACGCCAAACAACCCGCCCGCGATCGCCAAGCCAACAATCTGGAGGACATACGTCGCCAGGATTTGCCGCGACGTCGCACCGACACACTTGAGCACCGCAACACTCTTCAACTTCTGCTGGATGAAGACGCGCGTCACACTCCAGACGCCGATGCCGCCGAGCACCACCATCGCAAAGCCAACGAGGCTCAGATAGTTCTCCGCGAGTGTCAGGTTGCGGCCGAGCCGGTCCTCGACCGTGCGCCATGACCGCACCGACACCAGGTCCCGGCGGAAGCTCTGACGCAGTTCCTGTGTGAGTGAGGTCAGAAGGCCATCCGGCACACGGAGGTACCACTGATAGGTGGCGCGACTCCCGAACTGCAGAATATTGGTCGCGCGCAGATCCTCAACAGCCACGTACACGCGCGGCCCCAGCGCA
>CAZLJG010000291.1:0-4252 GCA_964559545.1 uncultured Solibacteraceae bacterium
GATCCCCGACCCGATCAGCGCACTCACGGCGCCTCCCAGAAACAGGGCGGCCCCGACGGCGATGAGCACACCAACGGCCACCGGCACCTGCCGGGCAGCGAACGCCAGAATAAAAAGTGAGGTCCCGGTCAGCAGCCCGAACGCGCCCCAGACCAGGTGTAACCAGCCCAGAACGTCAATGTGCAACCGCATGGACGACGAACGTCATCGGGCGCCGAGAGTCACCATCAGCTCGCGGCGCTCCGCGTCGGCCAAGCCTTCGAGGTCGAGGGTGTTTTCGCACTCGTCGCAGAGCAATTCGAACAACGCCGGCCGGCCCTCTTCGAGCGGCGGCTGCACCTGACCGTCAGCGACGCGCACCAGATGCATCTGGAGGGTCTTGGCCAGGAAGGTTTCGGTATTCCCACAATTCGGACACGTGAGTGACATCGGGATGAGTGTATCTCAGTCCCCAGGCGGCAAATACACGACTTCGCCACGAATTGGTACATCCGAATACTGCGCGCGCAGGGCGGCCAGGTAGGTTTCGACCTGCGCGTGGTGCTCCGGACGGGGGGCGCCGGTCTTGATCTCGACAACCGTCATTCCCCCCGCCACGTCCACCACCAGGCAGTCAATCGTGCCGCGGACGACGTCGGCGGACCCGGGGGGGCGCCACGAAAAAGGGGTCTCATACCAGCAGGTCCCGCCGGCCAGCAGGTCGGCCAGCCGTGTCCGGTTCCGTAACGCCTCGGCTGCCCCGACCACGTCGGCCCTGAGCGCGCCCACATCGTGCACGTCCACCAGCGCCTCCGGGCGCGTCAACCGGTCGTACGCGTCAGACCACTCCAGCGTGGTCGGCTGCCGGGTGCCCGCCCACTGCAGCAGCCGGTGGACCAGCGTGCCGGCGATGCGCTCTTCGGTGCGGGACAAAGCGGGTGGCGTGGGCGAAGTCCGCCGTAGCTCCGCAGGAGCGAAGGCGGATGGTGTTGGACGGTCGGTGGCCAGCACGACAGAGCCGAGTGCTTTGAGGGGTTCGCGATCGAGGGCGGGGAAGGGTCCGTCGGTCCCTTCGGTGGTCGTCGCGTCCACGACAGGCGCAGGACGACACACCCGGAACGCGAACTGACGCCCGCCGGCATCCCAAAATACCTCGGAGGTGTCGGCCGCGGCCGACGCGGCCTTGGGGAACACCTCGCGGAGGGACGGCGGAAACAGGCTGGCCAGACTCCGCGCCGCATGTTTCAGGTACCCGTCCTCATCGACCTGGGCTGAGAGATACAGACGGTCGCGCGCGCGCGTCACTGCCACATACAGCAGCCGCCTGAGTTCCTCGGCCTCGCGCCGATCCTCCAACTTCGTACCGTCGGTGGACCTGAAGGCCACCTCGGGCTCGCCATCCACGCTGCGGTCGATGACGCTGATGCCCTGATGGCGACCGCGTCCCGGATTCTGCAGGTTCACGACAAAGACGATCGGGAACTCGAGGCCCTTGGCCGCGTGAATCGTCATGAGCTGCACGCACCCACGGGCTTCGACAACGGCGTTCGATTCGTCACCGGCGCGCAGCGTCTCGAAGTACTCCGCCAGCCGGCCCAGCGTGGCGTAGCCGCGATTTTCAACACGGCGAATCAGACTTCGGACCTTCTTGATGTTCTCGCGCGACTGATCGCGGCGGCGTCCCTGCAACTCGGACGCATACGCCGACTCGCGCATCACCACATCAATCAACGCGCCGGCCGGAATCCGATCGGCCATGGCGATCCAGCGCTGCACGTCACTCACCGCGCGCACCAACAACCGCTGGTCGTGGGCATCAAGCCCCTCGGGCACCGGCTCGGCACCGGTCAACACCGCGGCAATGCGTGGCGCGAGGCGCGCAAACGCCGGGTCCGACAGACGCACAAACCGCGAGCGGAGGAACTCTGCGGCCCGCAGGTCGGAATCAGGCTGCGACAGATACCGCAACACCGCCTGCAGGTCCTGCACTTCAGGCGCGTCAAAAAATCCCAGCCCCTTGTAGACGTAGGTGCGGATGCCACGTCGCTCCAACGCATCCTCAAACACCTGATGGCCGGCCCGCGCCCTGAACAAAATCGCCACATCGTCAGGCGTCGCCGGGCGTGGCGGGCCATCCTTGTCGCGCACGATCGTGTGCGCGAGGATGTGCGCGATTTCACTCGCGACGGCTTCGGCCGACGCTTGAATCGACGGCTGCGCGACCACTCCCAGCACCGGATGTCCATCGCGGCGCGCGCCATCCTCCACGGCATCGACGGGGAATCGATCGGTCTCGCGATACGCAAACCGTTCGTCGAGATCGGGATCCCCTTCCATCGACGACGCCAGCGTGTTGACGAACGCCAGCAGACCGGACACCGCACGGAAGTTGGTCGAAATCGCCTGACGCACCTGCCGGCCGGGCCGCAGTGCCGAAATTCGCCGCGCTGCTTCATCCAGCAGCACAACCTCGGCGTGCCGGAACCGGTAGATCGACTGCTTGCGGTCGCCAACGATGAAGATCGAGGTCGGTCCGTCGACCACACCCTCGCCTTCCCCCCAGGCGTCGACGAGCAGATCGATCAGCCTCCACTGCTGACGGCTCGTGTCCTGAAACTCATCGACCAGCAGGTGGTGATACCGCGACTGCAGCTTCAGCCGGCTTCGCGCGAACTCTTCCTGCCGCGACAACAGGGCCACCGCGCGGTCCAGCATCCCGGCGAAGTCCAGCACCGAGTGTTCATCCAGCAGGCGCTGGTATTCCTTCACGACAATCGCCAGTAGCGTTTGGAGGCCGAGCGCCAGCAGCCCGTCCACTTCGCGCTCGAGGTCGGCAATCGCCGCGGCCACGCCAGGCGTCACCGATCCAAACGCCGCGTCGTGCCGCTTCTTCGCGGCCGCGTTCGCAAAGTGCTCGGCTTTGGCGAACGTCGGCAGGCGCTTGCGCGGTTCCTTCTTCTGCGTCAGGAAGTACTTTTCGAAGCGCCGCTGCAACTGCGGCACCTCAACAACGGGAAACGTCTCGCCGTCAGCGATACGCGCCAGATCGGCGGCCACCCACCGGAACTCGGGCGCAGCCAGCGGACCATCCGTCACCAGTGAGGGCTGCCCGGCACAGGCGGCGCGCAGCCGCTCCACAAACGCCCGCGCCACATCGTCGGCCGATCGGCGCGCGACCTTGCGTTGCACAAAGTGCCCAATGGCTGGCACGGCAATGTGGCGGCTGTCGAGCAATCGCGAGAGTGCGATGCGAAGGGTGCGCGGCTTCACCCGCGTGAAGAGCAGACGCAGCGGTTCCTGACGGGTCACAAGTCCCCGAGCGATGCGGAACGTGACGTCGAGCGCCTCAGCCGCAAACCGCGCCATTTCGGTTTCGTCCGCGATCTCGAAACCGGGATCAACATCAGCCTCAAGCGGGAACTCGCGCAACAGACCGAAACAAAACGCGTCGATCGTGGCGATCTGAATCTCGGCAAGTGTCGCGGCTGGTTCGGTCTCGCGCAGTTGCACGAGGATGCGCTCGCGCATCTCGGCCGCCGCCTTGCGCGTGAACGTGATCGCGAGGATGTTGCGCGGCGAGGCACCTCCACGAATCAGGCGGACGTACCGGTCCACGAGCACACGGGTCTTGCCGGTGCCGGCTGACGCCTCGAGCACCACGTGTTCGCCGGGATCGACGGCAAAGTCGCGCGCGGCCTGGTCGGGCGGGTCCACCCGCGACGAGGCCGGACGATCAGGCGGCGGATCAAACAGGCTCGGCTGCATCGTCCTCCCAGGTGTATTCCTTGCGGCAGACGCCGGAGTACCGGCACCACTCACATTCGCTGGTGTCTTTGGGCCGCGGCGGAAACTGCCCGGCTTCAATGCGGCCGACTACATCGGCGAACGTGGCGGCACGCGCCTGTACAGCGGCGGCGACCGACTCGTTTTTGGCGCCGATTGGTCCTTCGAGTTTGTACTCGTCGCCAAACGCCAGATACGACGCAGCGGCGATCGGATGCGATTGGCCGTCAGCGGCTTCGAGTTGCTGCTGCACAGCGTGTGCGTACGCCGCGATCTGAATGGACGTCGCCAGGTCGGGCATGCGGCCAAGCTTGTAATCGATGACGCGCAGGCCACCGTCCGCAAACACATCGATGCGATCAGCCTTGCCGTTGATCGCCACGGTCACCTGCTCCAGGCCGCCGAGTCGCGGGAATTTAAACGGTCCGACGATCTTCTCTTCGAGCAAGCGCTGGACGACGGGGTCGTCGGATTCGGCTTCGAGCTCAAA
>CAZLJG010000292.1:0-4250 GCA_964559545.1 uncultured Solibacteraceae bacterium
TGAACATGTCACTGGTCGGCATCCGCGACATGTCGGTGATCGAAACACCGCCGCGCGATCGGCTGTCGATTCAGACCCACGTCGTGAAGTTCGACCAGGACGTGATCTCGCGCGCGATCAGAACCGAGCTGGAACGTGGCGGCCAGGTGTACTTCGTCCACAATCGCGTCGAGTCCATCGGGTCCATCGCTGGCCTGATCCAGCGCCTCGTACCCGAAGTGCGCATTGGCATCGGCCATGGGCAGATGGGCGACGGCGAACTCGAGAAGGTGATGGTGGATTTTGTCGCGCACAAATACGACGTGCTCGTCGCGACCACGATCGTCGAAAACGGACTCGACATCCCCAACGCCAACACCATCGTCATCAATCGAGCCGATCGGTACGGCCTGGCGCAGTTGTATCAGTTGCGAGGTCGCGTCGGCCGGTCGGACCGTCGGGCCTATGCCTACCTGCTGATTCCGCCCGAACAGGCCCTGTCGCCGATCGCCCGCAAGCGGCTGGCCGCGATTCGCGAGTTCAGCGACCTGGGGTCAGGTTTCCGGATTGCGGCGCTGGACCTTGAAATCCGGGGCGCCGGCAACCTCCTCGGCGGCCAGCAGAGCGGCCATATCGAAGCCGTGGGCTTCGATATGTACACAAAGCTGCTTGAAGAGACGATCCGCGAGCTCAAGGGCGAGGAATTGGAAGACGACCGCCGCGCGGCCGTGAACCTGAAGCTCAATCTGCGAATTGAAGAGACCTACATCACAGACATGAACCAGCGTCTGGCGGCGTACCGGCGTATGGCGAGCGCGAGAAACGTGGGCGAGATAGAGGCCCTAATCGCCGAATTGTCAGACAGATATGGTCAAATAACAGATTCAGTGTTAAATCTGGCTGAATACGCAAAAATACGAGTTATTGCAGATAAGCTCGGCATGGAGTCACTCGATCGCGAGGGATCTCAGGTGGTGTTCAAATTCAGACAGGATGCCAAATTGGACCCTGTTTGGGTGCTGAAACTGGTCCAAAACAGGTTGGATCTGCAACTTTTGCCACCTGCCGTCATTAAGCTCGATATGTCCAAAGCTGCCGGGGAAGCACCGGTTCAAAAGCCGGTTCTACCTCCCCCGCCCGGAAAGCTCAAACCGAAGTCTGAACCAGCGGGTGGCCAGGGTCGGTATATCAAGACGGCGAAGCCGATTGACGTGCCTGGCCGTGAGTCATGGTGGGCAACCCGAGCCACGGCCGGCGAGGTGACTGGCGGGTTCAGCCGACAGGAAGTGCTGGCGGAGGCACCGACCGATCCGCGCGCACCCGGTGGGGTATTCGAGCGCGTGCGCCAGGTGCTCGACGAATTGGTCCGCGGGCTGACGACAGGCTGAGGGGCTTATGATTGAGGGGTCTATGAAGCGATTGGTAGCAGGAATTCTCGTGGCCGCGGTGTCCGCAGCCGCATCGGTGGCCGCGCAAGGTCAGGCACCCGCGCCCAACCGGCCCGTGGTGTTGCAGCGTGTACTCGTGAAGGTGAACGGTGCGGTCTTTACCAAGACCGAGCTTGAGGAACGCCAGATTGAAGTGCTCCAGGCGCAGAACCAGAAGGCGTTGTCCCAGCTCGACCTTGAGAATGACGCCGCCCTCCGCGCGAAACTCGTCGAGGTCACACCGGGCATTCTGGCCGAGGTGGTTGATGAGCTCATCATCATCCAGCGCGGCCGCGAACTTGGCTACCGTCTGAGTGACGAACAATTCAAGACGGCCGTTGATCGCCTGAAGGCCGACAACCAGCTCGACGAACCCACATTCCAGGCCGCTCTGAAGGAACAGGGCATGACGATGGAGCAGCTGCGGGGACAGTTTGAAAAGCAGTTCCTCGCACAGGGTGTGATGACCAATGAGGTCATGAACCGTCTCACGATTACCGAAGAGGAAGCGCGGCAGTACTACCGCGCGCACCCCGACGAGTTCATGACGCCGGCCCTCATGACCCTGCGAGAAATCTTCGTCGCGGTGCCCACAGAAATGGTGGGCGGTCAGGCCAGTTTCAACGCGGCCCAGGACGAAGCCGCTCTCGCGAAGATCACGGCGGCCCGTGAGCGCGCCCTCAAGGGCGAAGACTTCGCGGCGCTCGTGACCGAGTTCTCCGAATCCGGATCCAAAGCCAACGGAGGCCTGATCGGACCGATTGACCTCAACGAACTCGCTGAGGCGCTGCGTGATCGCCTCAAGCCGCTCAAAACGGGTGAGGTTGACCAGCCGATTCGTACGCCGAAGGGCTACCAGTTGCTCAAGGTCGAATCGCGGTCTGAGTCCACAGTTGAACCATTCGAGAAGGTCCGCAACGACATCGGGAACCGCGTGGCGCAGTCGCGCGCGGCCGAGCTGCGGGCGAAGTACCTCGACGGCATGCGCGGGCAGGCGCTCATCGAGTGGAAAGATGAAGAGCTGAAGAAGCTGTATGAGCAGCACATGGCGTCGCTGAAAAAAACGAACTGAGGTCCTGTGCACGGTCCCGACCCGTCGGCGGCGTGGTTCGCGATTTGGACGCGATCGCGTCACGAACAAGTTGTCCGCCAGCAGCTCGAACAAAAAGGCTTCGATGTCTTCCTGCCCACCGTCATGAAGTGGAGCCGGTGGAAGGACCGCAAGAAGCAGGTCGAGTGGCCGTTGTTTCCAGGCTACTGCTTCGCCAGGTTCGCACTCGACCAGCGTGTGTCCGTGCTCAAGTGCGTCGGCGCGGTGAACATTGTCGGCTTCAACAACGTTCCGGCGCCGATTCCTGACGAGGAGCTCTCGGGGATTCGGCAGCTTGTGGAATCCGATCTCCAGTACGACCCGTGCCCGCTCATCCACGAAGGGGACAAGGTCGAAGTCACCCACGGCCCCCTCAAGGGCGTTGTCGGCCGCTTGGTACGCAAGGGCTCTCACGCGCGGTTGATTCTCTCGGTGGATCTTATCGGCCAGGGTGTCTCTGTCGAAGTCGATGCCGCCGACGTGAGGCTCTACTAATCATGGCAATCAAGATCGGCAACGTCACGCTTGAGCATCCTGTCGCCATGGCGCCCATGGCCGGGATGACCGACACCGCGTTTCGCCGGTTGGTGAAGCGACAGGGTGGCTGTGGCCTCGTGGTGACCGAGATGGTCAGCTCCGAAGGACTGGTGCGCGGCATCGACCGCACGCTGGAGTACGCGGAGTACACCGAAGAAGAACGACCCGTTTCGATTCAGATCTTCGGCGGCGACCCGATGAAGATGGCAGATGCCGCGCAGATCGTGGAAGGCATGGGCGCGGACATCGTGGACATCAACATGGGATGCCCGGTGCCGAAGATCGCGAAACATCATGCCGGATGCAGCCTGATGCGCGAGCCGGCGCACGCCGCGAGCATCATCAACGCGATGGCGAAGGCCGTGAAGATTCCGGTGACCGTCAAGATGCGCGCGGGTTGGAACGAACACGAAATCAACGCGCCCACGCTCGCGCGGATGGCGCAGGACGCTGGCGCTGCGGCGGTCGCGGTGCACGGACGCACGGCCGCGCAGTCGTACACCGGTGAGTCCGACTGGGACCTGATCGCGCGCGTCGCGGAGGGGCTCACGATTCCGGTGTTGGGATCGGGCGACTGCGTCGAGCCCGATCAGGTGGTGTCGCGGCTGCGGTCGTCAAACGTCGGTGCGGTCCTTGTTGGCCGAGGTGCGCTGCGCAATCCCTGGATCTTCAAGCAAGCCGCCGAGGCGGCTGCCGGCAAGGTTCCCTCAGAGATTCCACTCGAAGAGCGCGGCCAATTTCTGTTCGACTACATGCAACTATTGCTTGATGAGCGCGTGAGTGAGGCCGAAGGCTTCCGTCATCACGCGCCAGGCCAGTCGAGCGGCCCGCCTCCGGAGGCTCGCGGTCGCGAGCGCTGGGTCATCAACAAGCTGCGTGCGCTCGGGGCCTGGTATACGAAGGGCCTCGACGGCGGCGCGCAGCTGCGCGTGGCGATCAACTCCGCCAAGTCCATCCCCGAGTTGCGCGATCTGCTGGCGTCGTTTTTCCTGCTGCAGCGCGTCTGAAAATCCGAGCTCAGTCCGCGAACGGATCACCCGTCGGCCGTACTCGCTTCGGTGCCGACGCTGGCGCGTCCGCCCTCGGTGCTCGTGGCGCGCTGGTGGCTCGTGGCGCATCGGGGGCTTCCCCGCTGCCGGCGATCAGGTTCCGTTTGAACTTGGCGCGCTTCTGATCACGCGTGAGCTCAAACCGCGCGCGGGGATCCTTGTGTTCGC